>JAPLML010000677.1 GCA_026387055.1 Planctomycetota bacterium
TCGGAGAGCTTCTCCTTGTTGCCGCGGGCGAGCATCTTCCAGAGGTCCAGGTCGCGGTCGATGGGGTACACCGACCCGCAGCCGACGCCGAACCAGTTGATGTCGGTGCCGAGCAGGGCGTATTTGTCGCGCATATAGCGAGATCGCCACCCGTTCGGCCCGCCGGGGGAGAGGCGCGGCTTCACCGGCGCGGCGAGGAGCCCGAAGGTGATCGTGCGCGGCTTGTCGATCACGGTAGGCTTGTTGATGAAGTGCACCCGCAGGATGACCTGGTCGCCTTGGCGGACCACGTCGAGGTTGGGCGTCTTGCGGTCCCACGACCAGCCGTAGTCGTTCTCGGCGAACCAGCATAGGCCCCGCACGGCGTCACCCAGGTAGACGTACGGGCAGAAGTTGTTGATGTAGTCGTCGCAGGCCACCTTCGAGGCGTCCCAGACCACGCCCTCGCCCGCGGGCAGCCTCTGGGCCACGGGGGCCCGGATGCGGTCGGCATTGGCGTGGATCATCGTGGCCACGTCGGCGCGGAGGGGGATTTCGAACGTCAGTTCGTCGAATTTCGTTGCCGCGTCCCCCTTGGATCGTCCAAGGTCCATCGTGACGCTCACGCAACCATCGTAATCCCACCCGTACCGCAGGCCCCCAAAGAGGAAACCGCGATCAGTGTACATGACGCTCTCCGCGGGCGCGCCCTGCACCTCGCGGCTGTAGAATGCGATCTCGCCGGTCACCGCCGCGCTGGTGGCCTTACCGGTGCTCCTCGCGACCAGCCGCATGGGGGCCGCAAGGATCGGCTTGGTCACGCCCGTTTGGGCGCTCGTACACGCGATCTGCTCCGGCAGGCCGAGCGGGCCTAGCGTGTGCTCGCGCAGAACCGTCTTGAGGACGTTGCCCTTGACCTCAATGGGCGTGAAGGGGGGGTAGGCCTCTGTGCTCGTGCCCAGTCTTGGGGCTTCCTCCCATGGGAAGATGTGCCGCTCGAAGGTCTGGATGACCTCGCCCGGCGGCACCTTCTCGCCCTCGCCCTTCATGGCGATCTCGTATACGCCGCAATTCAGCCACACAGTAGGAAAGACACCCTCGCTCCGCCCGTCGCGGAACCCATCAATGCTGAACTCGATACGATCCACTTCCTTCTTCGTGTCGCGTTCGCGCACCGTTGCCACGAGCCGCGTCAGTTTCGCGTCCTTGGCCAGCCCGTTGATGTCGGCCACGATACGCATTTTATCGGGGTACGGGTAGTACGCGAAGTTGAACTGGATCGGCTGGGCCTCGCCCCTCTTCTTGCCGGCGATGTAGACATTTCAGCGGCGCTTCCTCGCGAAGCTCCGGCATGTTGTTGCGCGTAAGCGCGAGCGAGGCCACGAGGTCGAGCGCCTGGGCCGACGGATTGTGCACCCGCAGCACGTGCTCGAACGGCGCGACAAACGGATCGCTCGCCGCCACCACCTGCACCGCCGGGGCGGCCTCCGCAACGAACTTGAAGACGCAGCCGCTGAACGCGAACGCCCCGCCCTCGGCGCTTAATGAAGACCATTCCCACGGGTTCTTCCAGTCGCGCGTGAGGTTGATCTTCCAGAGTCCGTCGGTCGCCTTGCGGGCGGCCCCCGCGGCGGGCATGGTGGCGATAGGGATGGCGCACTCGAAATCCCATACGCCGTCGTGCAGGGTGCTCGCGTGCGTCCAGCCGCCCTGCCAGGCCACGTTCTCCTCGGCCCCGCCCTTGGTGTGGACGCCGTAGCCGCCCTTGCCGAGAGAGTTCGAGAGAAATTGATAGTTGACTTGTTTGCCGGCGTCGGGCGTACTGTACTTCGCCCCCGGTGAATCACCGGGGGTCAAATAAGGATTGACGAAGACCTCGACGGCGTCGTCGTAGACCGCCTTGAGGCTGTCGGCCGTCACTTCGGCGGCCAGGCTTCCCTCGCTCGGAAGCTGGCTTCGCACCGCCACGTAGAGCGTGTCGGCGGTGGCGGCGACCCAGGCCTGCGCCCGCCGCTGCTGGAGCTTGCCGTCGAAGCCGAAGCCCTCGAACCCCGCGCTCGCCGCCCACTCAGCGGGCTCGATGCGGCCGTCGATCTTCGGCGGTTGCTTCGCCCGGGGCACGATGAAGGTCTGGGCCGACGCGCCGGCAGCCGCCAAGGCGACGAGAAGACCTGCGAGCACACTCTGGCCGATTCTCACGGCGGCTCTCCTTGATCTGATCGCTGTTGCGTGGCGGCTCTCCTGAGCCGCCGCGTGCGTGCGTTGCCACACGGGGCGACGCCGCGACTGCGCGCGGCGGGTCAGGAGACCCGCCGCGCCCCTGGATAATGCGGGCTGTAGAGCATCCGCTGCGGCCGCGGGGCGAGATCGCCGCCCACCACAAA
>JAPLML010000275.1 GCA_026387055.1 Planctomycetota bacterium
GCCACCCCCGAAACTGAGGCCTTACCATCTGCAAAAAGGGCCACGGGCCTCGTGCAAGGCCCCTGGCCCTTTCGGATGCGATGCACGCCCCTACCGGCCCTTCCGGCCTTCCATGGCGATCAGGATGAACGTCTCAGGCCCCTGCTTCTCGGCGCCCCTCAACTTGGCCGCCTGCGCCAGGTAAGGCCGCGCCAATGCGTTATCGCCGCCGGCGAAGTAGACGTAGCCGAGCAGGAAGTTGTAGTTGAGATTGGCCGGCTCGGTCTCCAACTGGTTCTTCACGTCAACGATAATGCGGTCGTAGATTTCAGGCTTCGGGTAGGCCGACCGGAGATCGGGCGTCACCTTCAACCAGGTCGCATGCTTCAGGAGTTGAGCCTGGAGGACGACGGAGGCCTGGAGGTAGTTCCGCACCCCGAGGATGGCATAGACGCGGCCGAAGAAGGCATCGGGCTGATTTGGCTCCAAGGCAACCGCCGCCGCATAGAACGCTTCCGCCTGGTCGTAGCTCCCGTCCTTCATGGCGGCGCGGGCGCGGTCCCGGTAAACGGGATACGTGGAGGCGGGCCGGAACGGTCCCGGCGTCGGGGGCAGCTTGACCTTGGGCTCGCCCGGTTCGGGAGGCGCCGTCTCCTCGGCCGGCGTCTCGGGCTTGCGCGACGACGGCGTCGCCACGGCCGGCTTTTCTTCGTCGCGAGCGGCGCGCTTGTCGGGCTTCTCGGCCCGCGGCGTCAACCAGAACAGGGCCGAATCGTTTTGCTGGAGGGTCCGCGTTTCGGTTTCCGCCGGCGGCCTAGCCAACTCTTCGGGGGCCCTGGCCGGCTGGATTCCGATTCTCAGGTCAGGCGTCTCGGTGAGAAGGCCCAGGCGCTTGTCCTGCTGTTTCTCTTTCTCGATCTCTGCCAGCGTTGCGGGCGGGGCCACGCGCCCCGCGATCAGGGCGTCCACCCAGGCGACCGCGCTCTGGGGGACCGCCATGCCGATCTCGGCGGGCGACACGCCGGGCGGGATCGGCGTCCCTTCCGGCACGTTGGAACCAACGTATCCGCCGGACGCCGGCGCCAGCCGGAAGCCCATCACCGGCGCGTTCACGTTCGGCGGCACGTAAGGCGCCCGGTCGCCGGGGTGCGGGACGGCGAAGCGATTCCCCGCCGTGTAAATGTTGGTCACCGCCCCCGAACTCGGGATGTACGCCTCCGGAATCCCGTACTCCACGCCTGTGCCGAGGTCGGCGATCCCGAAGCTGTCGCGCTGGAACCTGCTCAGAGACAGCGAGGGCAACGTGCTGGAGAACTCGCTCCCGGCCTGGCCATAGGGCACGGTCCCATGGAACGACTTGCCCGCCCGCAGGTTCCCCGTGATGCCGAGGTTCCCGTACTGGGGGGCGCCGAAGGCATAGGGGTCGGGCTTATCGGCCGGCCCGAACCGCAACGTCCCGCTGGGGATGTAGGTGGGACTCGTGAACCGCAGATCGTAACGCAGGGGCGTGTAATACTGAGCGTCGGCTGCCGCCGCCCAGAGGCAGACCACCGCGGCAGCCGTGAGACTCAGGATAATCCAATTCGGCGTTTTCATGTCAACCTCCCCCCGGCGCCCGTGGCGCCGGAGCTACGGCCCGTCCTTCTTTTATCGGCATCCGCACCATTCTCTCTTCCTTGATTATACCCCGCCACGAGGGGCAATAACAAGGATGGAGGCAGCCTCGCCACAGTCGCCGCAGGCGGCGACGCCTCAACGCGATAACAACGCGGCCCGCAGCGCTCGGGGCGTCGCGGGCCGGCCGGTCGTCCGCCAGGCAATGGCGGCTTACGTCGCGTGGTGCACCTCGACGGGCGACGCCGCAGGGGGCGACGACGCGTCGAAGTACAGGTGGCCGTCCCGCACGCTGATCGTGATCTGCTTCTTGTCCTTGTAGGCCCCGCGCAGGAGCTCCTCGGAGATGTGGTCCTCGATCAGGTGCTCGATGGCCCGCCTGAGCGGCCGCGCGCCGAACTCCGGGCTGAACCCCTGGTTGATCAGGAACTCCTTGCCGTCCTCCTGGAGGACGAGTTCGAGGCTCTGGGCCTGGAGGCGGCCGCGCACCTTCGCCAGTTCGATGTCGACGATCGACTTCAGGTCTTCCTTCGTGAGTTGGTGGAACATGACGATCTCGTCGACGCGGTTGAGGAACTCCGGCCGGAAGTGCCGCTCGACCTCCTTCATGAGCATCTCTTTCATCTGGTCGTAGGTGGCCTCGGCGGTCTTGCGGCGGAAGCCCAGCCCCGCCTGGTTCTTGATGATGTCGGCGCCGATGTTCGAGGTCATGATAAGGACGGTGTTGCGGAAGTCGATCCGCCGGCCGAAACTGTCGGTCAGGTTCCCCTCTTCCATGATCTGGAGGAGCATGTTGTAGATGTCGGCGTGGGCCTTCTCGATCTCGTCCAAGAGGACGACGCTGTACGGGCGCCGCCGGATCCGCTCGGTGAGCTGGCCGCCCTCCTCGTAGCCGACGTAGCCGGGGGGCGCGCCGACGAGCCGCGACACGTTGTGCTTTTCCATGTACTCCGACATATCGATCTGGATGAGCGCGTCCTGGTCGCCGAACATGAACTCGGCGAGCGCCTTCGCCAGCAGGGTCTTGCCGACGCCCGTGGGGCCGAGGAAGATGAAGCAGCCCATGGGCCGCCGGGGGTCCTTGAGGCCGCTGCGGCTGCGGCGCATGGACCGCGCCATGGCCGAGATGGCCTCGTGCTGGCTGACGACGCGCTTGTGCAGCTCCTCCTCCATCCGCAGGAGCCGCTCGGTCTCCTCGCTCTCCAGCCGCGTCAGGGGCACGCCGGTCATGCGGCTGACGACCTCGCACACGACCTCCTCGTCGACGACGCCCTCGACCTCGTGGCCCTGCTGGCGCCACTCGGCCAGGAGGGCGTCCTTCTTGGTCTTGAGCATCTCGACGCGGTTGCGAAGCTCGGCGGCCCGCTCGTACGCCGACTGGGCCACCGCCTCCTCCTTCTCCTGGTTCAGCTTGTCGATTTCCTGCTCGATGTGGGTGACGTCGGGCGGGCGGGTCATGGCCCGCAGGCGCACCCGCGCGCCGGCCTCGTCGATGACGTCGATGGCCTTGTCGGGCAGGAACCGGCCGGAGATATAGCGGTTCGAGAGGTCGACGGCCATCTTCAGGGCCGCGTCGGTGATCTGCACGCGGTGGTGGGCCTCGTAGCGGTCGCGGAGGCCCTTGAGGATCTCCTGGGTCTCGGCCGTGGACGGCGGGTCGACGATGATGGTCTGGAACCGCCGCTCGAGGGCGCCATCCTTTTCGACATATTTACGATATTCGTCGAGCGTCGTGGCGCCGATGCACTGGATCTCGCCGCGCGAGAGGGCGGGCTTCAGGACGTTCGAGGCGTCGATGGCGCCTTCCGCGCCGCCCGCGCCGACCAGCGTGTGCAGCTCGTCGATGAAGAGGATGATGTTGCCCGCGCGGCGGACCTCGTTCATGACGGCCTTGATCCGCTCCTCGAACTGGCCGCGGTACTTGGTGCCGGCGACCATCATCGCCAGGTCCAAGACCACGATGCGCCGGTTGATGAGGAGCTCCGGCGCCTCGCCGCCGACGATCTGCTGGGCCAGGCCCTCGACGATGGCCGTCTTGCCGACGCCCGCCTCGCCCAGGAGGACCGGGTTGTTCTTCGTCCGCCGGCACAGGACCTGGACGACGCGCTCGATCTCCTTTTGCCGGCCGATGACCGGGTCGAGCTTGCCCTCGGAGGCCAGTTGCGTGAGGTCGCGGCCGAACGAATCGAGGGCGGGGGTCTTCGACTTGCCGCGGCGCTCCTCGTCGGGCGCGCCCGGCGCGGCGGCGGCTTCGCCTTCCAGCGTGGCGCCGAGAATGTTCAGCACTTCGGCCCGGACCTCGTC
>JAPLML010000039.1 GCA_026387055.1 Planctomycetota bacterium
CCGAAGTGGCTGGAGGAGCTTGACAAGCACAACCTTCAACTGTGGGCGGTGTACACGACGCCCAGCCTCGACGACCCGCTCGACGCGCGCCTGGCCGAGTCGATCAAGCTCATGAAGGGCCGCAAGACCCGCATCGAGATGGCCATCGGCTCGAAGACGCTCAAGCCCTCCGATCCGCAGGGCGACGCGAAGGCGACCGAGATGCTCCGGCGCGCCAGCGACATGGCGGCCGACACGGGGCCCGTGGTCTCGGTGTATCCGCACAGGGGCTCCTGGACCGAGCGGGTCGAGGACGGCCTGCGCCTGGCGAAACTCGTGGACCGAAAGAACGTCGGCACGAACTTCAACCTCGTGCACTACAAGTGGGTGAAGCCGAACCCGCCGCTGGAGCCGCTCCTGGCGGAGGCCCTGCCGCACCTCATGACCGTGACGATCAACGGCCTGGCCGGCGACAAGATCGTCTCGCTCGACCAGGGCGACTACGACCTGGCGGCCTTCCTGGCCGCGCTCAAGAAGGTCGGCTACGCCGGCCCCGTGGGCCTCCAGGCCTGGAGCGTGCCGGGCCCGTCTGAAGAGCACCTCGGCCGGTCGATGGGCAAGTGGCGGGAGCTGATGAAGAACCTCGAAGCGTAGGGCTGGCGCTCGCATCGGTCCGGCGCATGGCGGCGACTGTGGCACGGCCGGCTCGTCCGGCCGTGGGGACGCTCGCCCGTGCTTCGCCACGGCCGGACAAGCCGGCCGCGCCACGCGCCGGGTTCTGGAGGCAAGCCGCGGCGTACATGACTCCACCCTACAACGCCGCTTCGCGCGGCGGGTCACGAGACCGACCGCGCACGGGGTTAAGTGGCGTTGCAGTGTTATATCAAGGCTTGAGAATCAGTTCACCCCAATTCTTCGGCTCCATCATGAGCTCGAAGACCTCGTCGTTCACGATGCCCGTGTGCTGGTTGTTCCAGTAGGTCCGCAGCACCGTGTCCTGGCCGCCGGGGTCGCCGTGGAGGGCGCCGAAGTCGCCGCGCAGGGTCAGGCCGTCGGCGGGCTTGAGGTCGAGGGCCGCCAGCGGCACCGCCGCCTCCACCACGTACCCGTCGCCGCGCTTCTTGACCTCGATCTTCGCCCCCTCCAGAACGGTCACGCTGTCCATCGGGTACTCTTTCACCACGCCGCTCGAGAAGACCTTGCGGTTCTTCTTGTCCCTGGCGACCTTGCGGAAGAGGACGGCGGTGGGCGTGCCCTTGAGGTTGCCGATCACGAGGCGCAGGTCTCCCGCGACGGCCTCGCCACGGTTCTTGTCGGCCTTCGGGTCGGCGCCGAGCTGGAAGTCGGCGGCGTCGCCCTTGCAGTACAGGAACTCAGCGAGGCCGGCCGCGTTCTGCCACGGCGTCTTGTCGCGGACGTCCCAGGCGAGGTACAGGAACTCGGCGTCCCACGCCGCCGCCGAGCGCACCGCCGCATCGTCCTGCTTCTTGAACTGGATGATGTCGGCGCCCTGGAAGTCCTTCTGGAAATCGCCCGTGAGAGCGGGCGTCATCTTCTTCACGGCCATTTTTCGCGTGCCGACGGTGGCCTGGAGCTGGCCGTAGCGGATGGCCTCGGCCTTCTTGACGTCGGCGTCGGAGATCCTGAGCTTCTCGCCCTTCATCGCCTTGACCGTCTCCAGGCCGACCACCTCGATGTTCCAGAAGCCGGTCTTGCCGGCCTGGACGAAGAGCCGGCCGTCCTTGGTGTAGGCGGCGGACCCGCCGAAATCCTCGCCGCCCATGCCGCAGGGGCAGTTGTCCATGACGGCGCCCGGGACGGCCTCGCGCGGCTACTCCACCTTCAAGGGGTCGGGCTGGAAGAGGCGCGCGAGGTAGAAGCCGCCTTCGGTCAGGAGGTGCCACTCGCCCACGTTCGTGGGGCTGATCCAGATGTTGCCGACGGGCTCCGGCAGCCGGGCCGCGCCGCACGGGTCGAACGCGCCGCGGATCATGCCGACCGCGGGCGGGCACGCGTTGTGCGACCCGTGCACGCCAACGAAGTTATCGGGATACGTCCAGGCGATCCTGCCCGACGCGATGTCGAAGCACGTATACAGGCCGTGGTCCACGCCGTACTCGCCCGATTGGAGCACCAGCCGCCCGTCGGCCGACCCCAGGCCCCGCCCGGGCATCTTGACCGGGTTGGCGAGGTCGTACGTCGGCGCCCCGCACGCCGTGAAGCCCTTGGCCTTGAGCTGGAGGTCGCCGGCGTAGAACGTCAGGTCAGGAGTCATGTACATGTACCATCCGGAGACGCGAAGCTGGCCCGGCGCCGAGGTCACTTCATTGTCCTGCTGCAGGCCGTCGCCGTTGGAGTCGGCCCAGTAGAGGGTCCGGAGGACCTTCTTGTCCTTGTCGGCGCTCCGCTCGTAGTCGAACGCGCCGCGGAGCCTGTACTCGCCCTCGCCCGTGCGCTCGAAGAGGCTCACCGTGGCGACGTCGAACGCCCAGCCGCGCGCCACCGCCAGGTACAGCCGGCCGTTGGCCCCGACGCCGAACCGCGCGTTCGACATGCCGTCGCGCGTGATGACGGCCACGCAGGTGTCGCGGCCGGTCTTGGGGTCGAGTCTCCACTCGCAGCCGTGGCCGGCCATCACGGTGGGGTCGAGCGGCGAAATCGCCCCGCCCGTCGCCCCATACGCCGTCGGGCCGAAGTACTCCTTGACCAGCTTGCCGGTGCGCGCGTCCCACGTGCTCACGCGCTTCGGCGATGCGTCGGCCTCGGCCACCCAGAGTTTGCCTTCGGCGTCGACGGCCAGGCCCGCGGCGAACGCCATGCCGTCGGGCGTCCACTTGCCGAGCATCGCCCGCCCGCCCTTCCGGCCGATGGCCAGGACCTCCTTGCCGGCGGCATCGTAGACCTTCACCTGGTTGTCGGGATCGCGGACCGCCACGTACACCTTCCCGTCCTTGTCTACCGCGACGGCGGAGGCGTTGGAGAGGCCGTCGACGAACGTCCTGGCTTCGCCGCTCTGGGGGTTCGCGGCGAGGACCGTCTTGCCCCCGCTGACGACGTACACCAGCGTGTCGCTCGCCGCCTTGAGGTTCCCCGGGGCGGGGACGGTGAGCGTCCTGGCGAGCTTGCCGCTCTTCGCATCCACGACGGCGATCAGGTTATCCTTCGTGAACGCGACGTAGAGCTTTCCGCCGCGGGCGTCGAGGCCGTCGCACTTCTCGGGTTTCGCGGGCGTGTCGGCCATCAGCTTCTTGATTACCAGGTCGGCCGAGTCCGAGCCTTCCCAGACGGAGTACTCGCCGGTCTTGCCGTCGAGGCGGTAGATCGTGTCGCCCCGCGCCGCCCCGTAGAAGATGCCGCCGTCGGCCGCCACGTGCGTGACGCCGGTCATGCTGAAGCGGGTGTTCCGCCACTTGACGTTGCCGGCGAGGTCTGCCCCGACGACCGCCTGCCCGGCCTCCGCGCCGTTCCAGCCCAGGTAGACCCTCTCGCCTTCGGCGGCGCACGCGACGGGAACGCCGTGGTCGCCGCCCCAGTTGCCCGTGCCGGTGCCGTTGTCCCACGGCGCGCGGCCGGCGTTGTGGGCCCAGCCGCGGAGGCGCAGGCCGACGCCCTTGTGCCAGAGGGCCGTCCACGCGTACTCGCCGGGCGGCGCCGCCTGGCCCGGCCGCGTCCACGACCACGTTGTCAGGCCGTCCCACTTCACCGTGTGCCTGCCCTTGGCCATGAAGTGGGCGGTGAGAAGCTGCCGCACGACCTGGCCGTCGGTGTTCTTGATATTGAGCGAGATATATCCATCTTCAGGCATCGTGAACTTCACGTCCTTGAAGCCGGGCAGTTCCTTGGATTTCACGAGGCCCGTCCAGTCGACGGCCGGCAGGCCCTTCTCCATCTTCACCGGGAACTCGCGGGCATCGGCCAGGCGGCAGGCCTGCGGCGCGACGTTGCCCCTCGGCTCCAGCGTGGCCGAGCCCCAGCACTGGGAGGCCATGAACGTGAAGACGCGGTCGGGCGTCACGCCCGGCCTGAAGAGGTCCTTGATCGAGAGGCGCCCGCCCGCGTTCGTCGTGAAGTTCGGCTCGATGGTCATCGTCATCACGGCCCCGGCCCCGAGGGCGTCGCCGCCGATCGTCAGCAGCTTCCACGGCAGGGCGATCTCCTGGACGTACCCCTTGCCGTGGGCATTGACCTGGAACGCCTGCCGGGCGCCCTCCTTCTTCGCGTCGTCGACGACGCCCTGGTCGAACTTGAGGCCGCCCTCGATCTTGATCACGTCCTTGCCGTCCTTGCCGCGCCAGCACGTGAAGTGTTGGCCGCGCTCGCTGCGCGTGCCGGGGTGGGCCACGGTCCGCACCTGGAGGCAGTCGCCCTGGAATCCGTGGTCGGCGATCGTGACGCCGAGGTTATTGAGCGGCGTCGGGTCGACCCAGCGCGCGAGGAGGTAGAGGTTCTGGGCGTCGTACATCGCGTGGACCCAGACGGCGAACGTGTCGCGCTGGGTCTCGGGATCGTCGCAGATGAAGATGCCGCCCGAGAGGTCCCAGTCATCGAACTTGCCGTCGACCGTCACCTTGCCCGGCGCGGGGAGGACCCGCAGGCCCTGGTGTTCCGTCGGCGCGGCCAAGGCCCCGCCTGCCAGAACCAGCAGCGCTGTTGTCAGGATCAACACCTTCTTCATCGCATTTCTCCGATTGCGGCCAGCGATTGTGCGCAGCAGACCTCCGACCCGCCGCGCGGGATGTCGTCAGGGCGCGGTCGTTACGCGGGCCTCGCCGCCGGCCACGCAGAGGCTCTCGAGGCGGAGCTCCTGGTCGGTCTCGTCGGGGAAGAGCGGCTTGATCTCGAGCGTGTGCTCGACGCCCCCGTCGAGACCCTCGGC
>JAPLML010000619.1 GCA_026387055.1 Planctomycetota bacterium
CGCCGCGCACCTGCGTTATCTCGCCGCCCGGAGGCAATTGCCGCGCGGCGGGTCAGGAGACCCACCGCGCACGAGGTTAAGTGGCGTTGTAGTACTCGCCACGGCCCTCGCCCTGTCCATGCTGGCCGGCTGCGCGGGCGACAACCGACGAAGCCTCGACGAGGCCGGCAAGCTGGTGGCGGCCCGCTTTGACGAGAAGCAGGCGGCCCAGGCGACCGAAGCGCCCGCCACGGCGGCACCGCCGGCCACCCGCTTCACCCGGCTGCCGAAGCAGGCCCCCTCCCCCGGCGAGGCCAAGCCGCCCGAGGCCGCTCCCGGACAGGCCGCCAGGCCCGGGCCGAGGCTGGCGGGGTTTGTCGATCCGCTCACCAAGTCCTCCCAGCGGATCCCCATCACGCTGGAGTCGTGCCTGCGTCGGACCCTGCTCAACAACCTCAGCATCCAGATCGCGCGGTACGGGCCGGCCATCGCCCGAACGGTCGTGCGCGAATCGGAGGCCCTCTTCGACCCGTCGTGGTTCTTGAACGACGCCCTGACCCGCGTCCGCCAGCAGTCCCCCAGCATCTTCACGGGCATGGGCACGTTCATCGGCAAGCGGTCGGACTTCGCGACGGGCCTGAGCGCCCTCCTGCCGACCGGCGCCAACGTCGAGTTCGGGCAGGACTGGACCTATCAACATTCCAATCAGAACTTCATGTTCCCGAACCCGCAGTACGACGCCGACCTCGGCCTGACGGTCCGCCAGCCGATCCTGCGCGGCGGCGGGATCGAGGTCAACCGGAGCCCCATCGTCCTCGCGCGGTTCGACCAGACGATCAGCCTGGCGGAGTTCAAGGCCCGGCTCATGGGGGTCCTCCTGGACGTCGAGCAGGCGTACTGGGACCTGACGGCCGACGCGGTGCGGGTCCAGGCGGTCAGCGAGGCGCTCGATGCGGCGCGCGAGAACCTGCGGATCGCCACGCGGCGCTTTGAGGAAGGCAAGGACAAACGCCTCCTCGTCAGCCTCGCCTCCAGCGCCGTGACGTCGCGCGAGGCGGACCTCGTGGCGGCGCGCCTGCGGCTGGTCCAGACGAGCGACCGCCTGAAGCGGCTGCTTCACGACCCCGAGCTGCCGCTCCAGGAGCCGCTGGTCCTGGAGGCCACGGAACTGCCGGTCGCGACGCCGATGTCGGTGGGAATTGAAACGCTCCAGGCCAGCATGGTGGCGGCGATGCAGCACCGCCCCGAGGTCCAGCAGGCCGAGACGCGGCTCTCGCAGGCCGACCTGCGGCAGCGCGTCGCCGCCAACGCCCGCCTGCCCCAGTTCGACCTCTCGTCCGGCTACACGATCAACGGCCTCAACCAGAAGGTCGACCGTTCGATCGACGAGGAGTTCACGACGAACTTCTACGACTGGGCGGTGGGCATGGAGCTGCGCGTCCCGATCGGCAACCGCGCCCGCACGGCAGCCTACGAGCGGGCCCAGTTGGAGCGGTCGCGCGCCCTCCACGAGCGAGAGGACACCAACCAGCGAGTCCTCCTGGAGGTCAGCGAGGCCGTGCGGAACCTCGCGGCGGCCGAGGAGTCGGTCCTCGCCACGCGCGCCGCACGCCAGGCGGCCGAGCAGACGCTTCACGACGAACAGGCGTTCTTTGAGGCAGGCGCCGCCCTGGCCAAGGACCGGCTCGACGCCCAGCGGGACCTGGCCGACGCCAAGGTCCGGGAAATGCAGTCGATGGTCTCGTACATGATCGGCCTGGCGGCCCTCGAACGGGCCAAGGGAACGCTGCTCGACTACAATAACATCACCGTCATCCCGGAAGACAGCGACCCGCCGGCCACCGGCGGCCGGAATTAGCGGAATCTTAACCGAATTCCACCTTGCTTTTCGCGGCTTTGTTCGTATACTTTGGTGGGTGGGTTGGAAGAAGACCTGCAAGAATCCCCCTAGACTACCAACGATGACTTGGCTGGGCAATCATCTTAATGCAGCGGCGGTTGTCTGCCTGTTCTTGGCCACCCAGGCCATCGGCGAGACCCAACCGGCGTTCGCTGCCTCGGCGCCGGCCGCGGCCGTTGCACCAACCGCCGCCCCCTCCGCCCAGGCGATGACACCTGAGCAGGCCGCCGCCCTGTGGCGCGACATAGCGCCGAACCTCAACCCCGTGATGATGGCCAGCCGGCAGGTGCTCCTGGGCAACCGCGACCCGAACGGTCCCACCTGCGCCTGGATCAAATGGCAGGGCGACACCGCGTTCCTCATGGGCGACCGCACGGGCGGACCCGGAACAAGGCTCGCCTCCCTTTACTTCGGGCCGGAGCGGGGGAAGACGCCCAAGCCCGATTTCGTATGGCACCAGACGCTCTTCAGGCACGCCCTCGAATCGCTTGCGGCGAAGAACCAGACGGCCCTTCCGAACGCGCTTCGCCTGGCGGAACAGACCGAGCAACTAGCGGCGGCCATCCGGGGCTGGACCGAATGGCCGAGGGATTTCCCCGTCATGGGGCTGTCCGCTCAAACCCACTGGGCCGGATGGTGCGCCAGGGGACTGGACGACGCCATCGGCCGCAAGGACCTTGCCGCCTGCAGACGCTGGGCGGATGAACTGGCCGCCGCGACCTTCGCCGTGGCCGACCTCCATCGCTGGACCGACTTCCTGGCCAAGAACCATCTGGCGGCGCTCGCCTTCCAGGCCCGGTGCCAGGAACTCTTTGAGATCTCCGACAACCAGTATCCCGAGGGATACAACCCCAACCGGAACATCACGGCCTTCCCGGACGGCCGCCTCGGCACCGGCGGCATGTTTAACTATATTGAGGTTGAACGTCAGGCGGAATGGCTGTTCCGCGTTCCTCGGGAGTACTTCGCGCTGAAGGTGGACGGCACGCCGGTGGTCAAGGACGACGGGCTGGCCAGCGTGCCGGCGGCCGTCTGGATGCCCCCCCGTCTGCGGGCGACCTACGTGGCCCTGCGCGGCTACTTGTCGCCGGCCAACCAGGCCGTCTGGGACGAGGCCGCCCACTCGCCGTTCGATCGCACGTACCTGGCCAACATGCTGTACCGGGCCTGGCAGGCCGACCTGGCCCCGCAGGTCGGGGTGGTCCTCCAGCGGTTCGACAAGGCCCGCCCGCAGGCCACCCGGCCCGCCCTGATGGGCGTGATCTTCTACCGGGGCGGAGACGCCGGCGGCGCCGCGGAGTGGGGCGACCGCTATCTTCCGCAGCTCATGAACGCGTCGGCAGATTTCAGCGGCAGCAACTCCCAGGTGCTCCTGGCCGCCCAACGATTCACCCGCGCCCTGTTCGGCGGATGGCAGAACTATGACACCGTCGTCACGCTTCGCGAGGCCCTCAGCACCCGCAAGATGGACTGCATCCGCGCCACCGACATGATCGGCAGCCTGTACCGCGACGCCGGACGCACGGGGTTCTTTATCGTCCGGTGGTGCGCCGGCGTCGGCGGCCACTCCGTCGCCGCCGCCGAGGTCCAGGAGAACGGCCAGCGAAAGCTCTACATTGTCGACGGCCTCGAGGATCCCGAGAACCTCGGCGACGAGTGGCCCAACGCCTACTTCCGGGGCCACGCCTGGCCTGCGGGCTTCGTCGGCCCGAAGGCGGACGTGTACGCCACGGAGCTCTACGTTCGTGGACTCGACAGTTATGTCTGGGTGGAGGGCTACGTCATCCGCGGACCCCAAGCCGGGAACCTGGCCCGCACCGCCATTCCCTACCTCCCCCGGCGCTGCCAGGAGGGCGTGACCAAAGTCTTCCAGGGCCCCTACCCCGGCGCCCCCGCCAACACCGGCGGCTGAGAATCTGTTGCACAACCGTGTATGGCGCGGCGGGCAGTCTTGCCCGCCGCGCGTCCGACACCCTCTTCACGCAGCAGGCAAGACTGCCCGCCGCGCAACCGTGCGCCCCCCCGTTACCGGCGCCTTACCGCCCGCCGTAACACCTCAGTTTCGGGGTGGCACGGCCACGCGCCGGTGCGGGGCCGTGCACGTCAGACCCGCACAGAGCACGGCCACGCAACGGCGCGTGACCGTGCCACCCGGGTTATCTGGACGAAGCACCTGTAACTGAGAAGGGGTTACCGCCCGCCGCCTAAAATGCTTTTCCGGCGAAGCCGCTCGTGGTAGGCTTGTCGGACGAACCACACGGAGGCGCGCCGTGACCGAGGCGGACAAGAGGCGACGGTTCTTTGTATCGAGAGAGGAAGAGGCCTTGGGTCCCTCGGGCGGCCAGGCCGGCGCCGCGCCCACGTTCACGGCCGGTCAGCGGCTCGCCCTACCGCCCGCCGAAGCCCATCATGCGGCGCATGTCCTGCGGCTCCGCCCCGGCGACGCGATCGCGCTTTTCGACGGCGCGGGGTCGGCGGCCCTGGCGCGCGTGGCGGAGGTCCGCCGCGGCGCGGTGACGGCGCTCGTCGAGGAGGTCGGCCCGCCGCTCGCGCGCCCGGCGCCCATCGTTCACCTGGCCTTCGCCGTGCCGAAGGGCGGCCGCCTGGACTGGCTCCTCGAGAAGGCGACCGAGCTCGGCGCCGCGTCGCTGCGGCCGATCGTCTTTGAGCGGAGCGTAGCCGGCGGCGCGCTTTCCCTTGCGCAGCGCCGCCGGTGGCGGAGCCGCTGCGTCTCGGCGGCAAAGCAGGCCGGTCTCGATTTCCTC
>JAPLML010000197.1 GCA_026387055.1 Planctomycetota bacterium
ATGGCGAGCTTCATGACGTGCTTGATTGGCGGCGTTTGCGGGAAAAAGTCCGGCACGTCGGTCTCGGGCCCCTCGGCTGTGAGTTCGGCCAGGGCTTTTCGCACCTGCCCGCGCGTGACGCCAAGGCTCTCCAGCGCCCGATGCCCGTGGCCTTTCGACTCGTCGATAAGGGCCAGCAGAAGGTGCTCGGTGCCGAGGTAGGCGTGATGCATCCGCCGGGCCTCCATGCCCTCCAGGTCCAGCACGCTCTGGGCGTGTTCCGTGAAATGCTCGAACATGCTCTCTCCTTGTCTCGAGTGGGCGGCATTGTAGGGCAGGGACCGCCCCGGCGGCAAGGGGCAATCGTGATAAGAGGGGAATTCACCCTTCCAACCTCCGTCCTGTTGGACTAATGCCCGCCTTCAAACTTCTGGACAAACTGCTCCGGTGTGATTCCGGCCTGGCGCAGGGCGCCGCGGAGAGTCCCGACCGCCAGTTCCATGTGAAGGGGGATAACGCAACCACCAGCGCCTCGGCGAAGGACAACGTGGCTGCCGCGCTGACGAACTTGCCGAAATCCCAGCCGCTCCAGGACATCAATCGCCTGCCGGCCGGAGATTCGCGGAAGCTTAGGCATGGACAGCCACCTCGAAGGTGGTCACCAGCGGCCGGCCGGCATCGGCAGCGGGGAACTCCTCAAGGTACAACTCCGTGGCTTCCCGGAGATTACTGATCGCCTCTTCGATGGTGGTCCCCTGACTGACGGTCCCGACTTCGGGACAGTCTGCAACATACAGGTCGCCTTCCCTGTGAAGAACAGCAGTCAGTGTTCGGTTCATGCTCTCACCTCGACATCAGTATACTCACGGCACAACATATCGGCAATGGATTCGCTGGGGCTGACGATGGCGCCTTGTCGGACAAGAACTGGGGCCTTTCACCGCGGCCTTCGACCTTCACCTTCTTGTCTGCCGGCACGGCTTTGACAACGCCTGCCAGCCCGCACCGGCCCATGCCGGCCGTCAGTCGAGCTTCTTCAGGCGAATGTCCTTGAACTGGACCTTCATCGGCGAGCCGGGGTGCATCTGGAGGGCGATGATCCCCTTGCTCGCCGCCTCCGTCGCGTGGTTGTCGGTCACCTGCGACATCAGCACGCCGTTGATGTAGAGCGAGATTTCCGGGCCGCGGCAGACGATGCGGTAGGTGTTCCATTCCTCTTTCTTGTAGTTCTTCTTGATCAGTTCCGCCGGGTCACCGAGGCTCTCGACCGTCTTCTTGTCGTCCGCCGCGATCACCGCCTTCTGGCCGCACCCCACGATCATGCCGCGCTTGTGGTGATAGATGAACCCCACCAGCCCGCCGTCGCCGGTCATGTCCGCCTGGTAGCCGAAGGTGTCCCAGTTGGGCCGGGTCTCCGAGCGGATCTGGATCCCTGAGTTGCCCTGGAGGCTCAGCTTGAAGTCGGCCGTCAGCTCGAAGTCGCCCGGCTTGCCGCCGGTCCAGATTTGTCGCGGGCTTATCCGCCGGCTTGTCCGCCGCCATCGCGGCCGTCAGACCCGCAATGGCCGCCAGGCCCACAATGGCCGCCAGCGCCACTAACACCGCCGCCGCTTTCGTCGCCGCCGCCGTCGTAAAAGCCCTTGTGCCACGCATTGTTCGACGCATCATGATGTTCTCCTTTTTTGTTGACGAGTCATCGGTTGCCATTTGCATAAACCCGCATCGGGTGCGGTGGTTCCGCCCCGGTGGGCGAAGTGTCCGATTCCGCGGCTCACTGGCCGGTGGTGAAGCACTGATGCCAGGGGCTCCATTGCGACCACTCGCCGGCGTCGGACTTTTCGGCGGACTTCTCGGCAAACTTCTCGCGTGCGCGGCACCAGTATCGCGCGCCGGCCGCGAGGCGGTC
>JAPLML010000535.1 GCA_026387055.1 Planctomycetota bacterium
GCCGCACCCCCGCCAGCGTGATGGTCACCGACAGGGGCAGGACCGTGCCAGGGGGACACCGTATGACGACCTGGTTGTCGTCATTCACGCAGGCCCCGAGCGACCCGGCAATGGGCCTGTCGGGCTGGGCGGTCAACACCCGGATCGTCCCGGACTCGCAGGCCTCGACGAACAGCGGATCGATCGGCGCCTGAACCGCGGCATCGGCCTCGGAAACCTGGATCGTGGCCACGTCGAAGAACCACGCATTCGGGGCCTCGACGCAGGTCAGTCCGCGCCACGCCTGGCCGAGCTTGAGGATGGCGTATTTCGGGCCGGTGCGGCCGGTGCGGCCAGTCGTACCCGGGGGGCCATGGAGGCCCGTGCGGCCCACGGGACCGGTAGGGCCACGGGTGCCCGGGCCGCCGGTTCTTCCATGGGGGCCGGTGGGGCCCGTCGGCCCCGTCGGGCCCGTACCGAGGGCCCGCGGTTCCATCCCGTCCGGCACCGGGCCGACCGCCGGACCGACTTCGTAAACGAGTTCCGCCATGCGTGTCATGCTGTGTCTCCTTGATCTGGTTCCCCCACTTCCCAGTTTCCTCTGGGAAGCCTTTCTCCTCTGGACGCCGCCAAGACACGGAGGCGAGGTGTTCTAGGAGTCCCAGCACCGCCGAGTCAGAAGTGCTACCTTCCCGGACACTCGTCCCGAACCTTCATCTCGCAGATGCGCCTCGCTCCTGCCACCAGCGCCTGTAGATGCCCCGGCAGCCACGGTTCATCCGCCAGTTCGGCGAACGAACGCTCCAACTGCCTGTAGTCATGGTCGGTGATCTTGATATCGTGCAGCACGAGCGCCGAGGCAATCGCCGCGTAGTAAAGGACGGTGGCCACGGTCGTTGTTACCTCAGACCGGCTGCGCTTCACGAGCTCCTTCGCGTAATCCTTCAGGGTCACCAGGGCATCTGCGTCCGCGCGAGGATCCAGCAGGAGGTCGGCCGTGGAACGGCCGCGATAGCCGGCTAAGGCGTCGCAGGGCCGGCCCAGGACGGCCGGGAGGGAATCGGCCACCGAGATATCGAGCGGCAGCGTGCTGGCCAGTTTGGCTTCGAGGACGCTCGCGACGGACCGGTCTCTGTCCGTTTCCGAGGCCTCGTGCTCCAGGCCGACCCTCAAGAGGTCCGCCAACTGATTCCGGCCAAGTCCGAACATGGAGCCCTTCATGTCTCAGCCACCTCTCATAGCCTGGTGCGGGTCTTCAAGTGCTGTCGCACGCCCGTCGCCAACCGTGTGGGAAAGGGATCGCACCTCTGGTATGAAGTATGCCGAATGGCTCAGGATCTTGCGCCGTTTCTGGAGAGGATTTCCAGAAGGTCACGGATTTCGTCGTCCACCGCCGCGTCCGATCCCACGAGCGGACGCACCTGGCACATAAGCGTGGCCCGGAACCGCCGCTTCACCGTGACAATCATGTTGGATGCCTTGGCGGTGCTGGCAATGCCGTGGCGGGCGCACAGTTCGGCGATGGAGGGCGGGGTGGAGCCCTCCGTGATTGGCTTCAGAACCAGGGCGTGGAACAACTCCCAGTGGACCTGTTCGTGGAAGGTCCGGCACTGGTGCTTGACTTCTTCCACGACCTCTTCAAGCAATGCCGCCGCCCAGTTGAAGTTGAAGCACTCCTCCGGGGTCACGCCGTCAGCCGGCTCGGGGACGTTGAACGACTCGAGACCTTCCAACGGGACAAGCCCGCCATCCGGCCGGCGCCTCTTGGCGGTCTTCGCGCGGTGGACGCCCCTGGCGTACAACTCCAGCGACCGCAGGAGGAAGTTGCGGAACCGTCCCTTGACGGCGTCCGCCTTCTGGACCAGTCCTCGGCCGAGGACGACCCTCTCGAAGAACCCCTGAGTCAGGTCCTTGGCCTCCTCGTTGGAGTTGCCCTTGCGGCGAAGATAGGCGTAGACGGGTTTCCAGTAACGCCGGGCGAGCTCCCCCATCGCCTCCCGCCGCGACTGTTTGTTGCGGCCCTGGGCGCGAAGGATCACGGTCCAATCGGTGGTGAGGAACCGTTCGTTCGGCCCTCCCATGCTCGTTCGGTCGCTTGGACGCATGCCTGCTCAGTTCCACGGTCCCTCATATTAGGATAGCGGACTTCCGGACCAGTGCAACGTTTTCGGCGGCCGGGCCGCAGACAAAAAGCGGGCCGCTCGCCCCATAAGCCAGACGAGCGGCCCTTGCGCTGGGATGGGCTCTTTGGAGGAGTCTTATACCCTAGGGTTTTAGAACTGTCCAGCCCAAAATCGGCATCTCGCGGTTGAAGCCCTGGCTCACGGGATGCATCGGGGACAGAGCCAGTCCGCGCTACTCGCCCGGCACCTGAAGCGACGCTGTCGTTCGCTGCTGGGCCGGTGAGTGTGTTGCCATAGGAGTGCTGTGGCTGCTTGGGTTCCACGGCATACAGAGGGGCGACGGGTGTCCGATCTGGCCCTATGTGGTTGCGTACACCATCCTCTTGGCAGTGGGATTGTTTTTCGGAGGCATGGCGGCGTGGCTTCTGCATGGGCGGCGCCTGCCGCCCGCTGGGCCCTCGGATAGTGCTGCCAACCGCCGTGCTTGCAGTGCAACGGACCTCTGCGCATGGCTGACTGATGATCGGCCCATAAATGACGCTTCCGAGAGCCTCGTTCCAGCCCACCTGGATACCGCGCGGCGCATACTGGATCGCTTGGCGACCAGGAGCACCGAGGATGATGCTCCCGGCGGCAACGTGGCTCTGATAGGGTCTTATGGTTCCGGCAAGACGAGCATCTACAACCTCGTGCGATCCGAGTATGAGAAACTTCGTCGGGACCACCCAAAGTGGCCGCACTTCCTGTTCTGCCGCTTTGAGGCCTGGCGGCATATCAGCGCAGAATCGGCCCTCAGGGGGCTGGTCGAAACCGTAGCAGACAGGGCGCTCAAGGAAGCTGATGACAGGGCTCTCTGGAGCCTTGGTGAGCAGTACGTTCTGACTGTGGGGCCAGCACACTGGGGGGCGTCTCGTGAGACCGGCCGACGCCCTCTCCTTGACCTGCTCAAGCTCACGCGATTTCAGGAACTGGTGCCTGAACTCCAGCCAGAGGTGGCTCTGCCGCGAGTGAGGCGTCTACGCGAGTTGGCCAACAACGACCCCACGCTCTTCATGCCCTGGGCTGAGGTCGTGGGCAAGACTGATCCCCTTGAGATCCCGCCTTGACGGAAAATGTTTGGGCTGCCAGCCGAAAGACCCGCGGCAATCCTTGCGGAGCTACTCAGGACACCTCGCGAGGTGAAAAGCGTGCTTCGCGAAACCCGTGCTGCATGGGAGGGTGGCCTCCGTGGCGAGATCAACTGGTACGACTTGCTTCGCGCGAACGCGGTCAAGGTGGCCGAGCCGAGAGGCTTCTACCGGTCGGTGAAGGCCAATGAGGTGAAGGGCCGAGCGGAGGCCGCCGGGATCAAGCCCCGGACGCTGGACCGGGCGAAGTCGAGGCTCAAGATAGAAGCGGGGCCGGACGGCTTTCACGGCCCGTGGTCCTGGCGGCTGCAGGGCCAGAGTGCGCCAGATTCAACAGAGTGCGCCCACCCCTGACGTTGGTGTACTGTGGGCGGCTTGGCGCACTGTGGACGGTTCGGAAGCGTGGGCGACGGCCACCAGGCGCGCCACGATGCCCCAGGGGCCGCGATCAGGTGCAGGGATGGGAAGAACCACAGGAGAGGCAGCTATGGCAAGCGCGTTGACGGCGGGCGGTGTGCGGGAAACGGCGCTGCTGCTGGACCTGCACGAAGTGGCCAGAGCGCTGCGGGTGAGTGAGCGGACGGTCTGGGGCCTGGCAAGGCGCGGGGACTTGCGCGCCGTCAGGATCGGGCGGCGGCTGCTCTTTGACCCGGCGGACCTGCGGGCGTTCATCGAGCGGCAGAAGACCGCCGGTGCAGGGGCCGAAAAATAATCCGGGAATCCTCTTGACGCAGTATCGGCTTTGTGATATAGTGCCGCAAGAAACCATGAAAAAGAGACCCGTGAAAGACGAATTGACGGACGCGCTGCGGCGGGCGGCCCTGGCATCAGGGCGGACGGCTTACGCCCTGGCCCGTGATACCGGAACGCCGTATGCGGCCATGTGGACGTTTCTGAAAGGGAAGGGCGGCCTACAGTTGACGACCGCCGGGCGGTTGGCCCGCCTCTTGGGCCTGCGGCTTGTGAGCGCCAAGCGCAAGAAAGGGTGACCCTATGGCAAGCCTGAGCCATGAGCGGAAGACCGGGCGGCGGACGATCCAGTTTACAGGGCGGGACGGCTTGCGGAAGACGGTCCGCTTGGGCAAGGTGGACAAGCGGCAGGCCACCGCCGGAGCCCTCGGGATCAATCGGACGACGCTGTATAAGAAGATGAAACGCTACGGCATCCAAGACGGCGGCCAAGGCTAAGGCTAAGGCGGAGAAACGAGCGGTGAGAATGGCCAGCATCAGCCATGACCGGAAGACCGGGCGGCGGATTCTGATAGGTTAGTGGTGACCCTGACGGGACTCGAACAACCGCGCGCCTGTCGAGGTTTTCTGCACATCGGGCGCCGAGCGCTCCAGTTGCGCTCCAGTTGCCCGGCGCGACCGCCCACCTCCTGACGCAGATCAACCGCCTCTCGCCGCAAGATCGAGCGGTCCTCGTCGAGGCGCTGAACCATCCGCGGGCAGCAGGCCCCCTCCTGTGATCGGTCCCCCGCCGGCTGCCGGTCTACCCTCGGCACGCCGGCGGGGACCGGCCCGCGGCCGGATGAGGATGGCCACGTGGCCAAGGAGGCTCGCCGGTGAAGCGACGAACCGTGAAGGTCCGGGTGGGCCGCCCGAAGGGCTCCAAGAATATCATGGCCCCGATGGTGCCGGTGGAACTGGCGCACTGCCCGAGGTGTGGGAGCACGGACCGGCAGCGGATCCCCGGACGCTCGCCGCGGGTCTTCTCCCACGGCGGCCTGAACGGCCAGGGCCGGCCTTACACCGCGGTCGTCTGGCGGCACTGTCGGTGCTCGCAGTGCGGGCAGCGGTTTGTCGAGAGGGCTTACGAGAATCGGTTGCCCAGCGAGGACGCGCACCCGCCTGGCCGAGGCAGCCGAGGTCGACAACCGAAAGGAAGAGACGATGAGAAATGAGATAGTGACCGTGACCCCCGACGAACTCGGCGAGCAACTGAGGCACGGCTCCGAGACCGAGAGGATGGAGCTGCTGAACCGGCTCGGCAATCAGGTCCTCCGGGTCGAGTCCGACCCGGCTTGGCCGCCGGACCTGGTGGCGTTGGCCATAAAGCACAACGAGCGCAGCGATGCCCTGGCTGCGGGCTGGGAAAAGTACGACCGGGGACTTCAAGGGCTCCCGGCCATGATGAAGACGCCGGCGATGAAGGGCCGCCTCGTGAGGGCCGCGGCGGCAGCTTTGCGAGCGGCGAAGTACGACTTGTTGCAGACGTGGATAGATGTATTGCGATCTCGCCAGCGGGTGCTCGTGAAGGTAATCGAGTTCTTGGAGGTCAGGAGCACGGCGGCGGCGGGCGAGTTGGCCAAGCGCCAGGAGGCCGCCGCCAAGAAGCTCCGGGCGGCTGGCCTCGGGGCGAGCGAGGACGCTCAGGTTTCCTTGAATCAGGTGGCAGCCGAACGGCGGTTCACCCAGCGAGTCAATGAGGTCCCCGTCGTCCGCGAGGCCCGCCTTGCCGTCGAGACTCTCAGGGTTGCCCTCGATGCCGCCCGCGGCCAGATCAACCACGTGGATCAGGACGTGGGCCGCATCGGCATGTTGCTCGTGCAGGCTTGGGCGGACTTGACGCGGATCGTGCCGTAGATGGCCCGCCGGCGAGGCCCCGTGGTGCCCTCGAGGCCCAGGGGACCAGGGGGCGAGCGAGCGAGGCCGGGGAATCTGTAGGTACTACTTTGGGATGACGACGCGGGTGGGAGCGGCGAACCGCCGCGCCCTTTGAGACAGTTGCTTTCCTGCGCGAGGAAATGAGGAGATTGACCATGCGGAAACGGAAGTGCACCGCCTGCGGCGAGGTCAAAGCTCTCGGGGAGTTTTACATCCACCGGCGTTCCCCCGGCGGCCGCCATGCCGCCTGCAAAAAATGTCACCGCGCCGACGTCGACGCCCGGAGGCGACGCCGGCGCCTCGAGGACCCGGCCGATTTTCTCCGCCGCCGCCGTGCCGCCTGCCAGCGTTATGCTCGGACCGCGAAGGGCCGCGCGGCCGGCGCCGCTGCGGCGCGCCGCTATCGGCGGACCGCGAAGGCTCGGGCCCGCCGCGCGGCGAGGATCCACGGCGCCAGGGGCGGTCATGCCGGCACCGCCGGCCACGGGCCGGGCACGCGGCCGCCGGCAGCCGGGCAGGACACGCCAGGACATTCAGAGGCGAACACATGAACACGGATCTCCCGGCTGAGTTCACCGGGTCCCTCAATCTCGCAAGCCGGGCGCTGGCAGAGGGGTGGCCAGTTGTGCTTGTTGTGGCCATCCTTGACCGCGAGACCGGAAAGTCCGATGCGGCATGCTCCATCACGGTGCCGAGAGCCAACGCGATCGAGGTCGCGTTGCTCTTGGCGGGCGCTCAACTGGAGCTCCACTTGCTCGCCAGCAGAATCGCTGGCTCGATGGCCGATCCGCAGGACTTTCTTGCCACGTTCGCCGAATACAACGCCAAAATCCTGAAGGCTGCACTCAAGTTAAAGTCCGGCCTGGCGGCCGAGCGGCCGCCTGACGGCCAGGCCAAGGAAACGACGTCGTGAGAGCGGAAGGCCACGAACTGGTTGCGGACGTCAAGGGCGAGGGCAAGCCCGCCGGCGACGGCAGCCGCGAGCGAGGGCGCCCCAAGGGCAGCAAGAACGCGGTCGACGTCCTGACGGTCGAGCGGCCGCGATGCTTGGCCTGCGGCAGCCTGGCCCACTCGCGCTACTGGGGCTATGACGTGAAGAGCTGTGCGGGGACGGACGAGAAGGGTCGGGGCTATACCTACATCCGCCGGCGCCACTGCCGCTGCCTGGCCTGCGGTCGCGTGCGGATCGAGAAAGAATACCTCCGGTCGGAAATGGAATGCGCACAACGCGAATAGAATCCGGGGCGGGGCTTGACGCCTTGCCCGCGACTTCGGTAACTTGCAACTGTAGCAAGGCGAGAGCAGTTAGGAGTCTGATATGTCGACCATCGGCAGCAAGGTGCGGACGCTCCGGCAGGCACGCGGCCTCACCCAAGAGCAGCTCGCCGCCGTCGCTCTCGTGGACGTCTCGAGCCTGAGCCGCTTTGAATCTGGCCTCCAGGACGTGCGAGCCGCCGCCGTCGTCCGGCTGGCGGCTTCCCTTGGCGTAAACCCGTCAACCCTTTTCGCGGAGAGTGACATGAACATTTCTGCATCGACCGGCCTTCTGGACCTGGCCGGCGCCGCCGCCACGCTGGGCACGCAGGTCTTGAACGTGCAGCGCCTCGTGGCGAGGACCCGATTGCGGGCCGTCCGCCTCGGGGTGGGCAACACGTGGCGCCTTGACGTGGACGTGATCCGAAACTACGTCGCGGCGGGCGCCGCGGACTTCGACATGCCGCTGACCGAGGGGCCGTGGTTCCGGCCGATCCGCTCCGCCCCGCACTTCCCCCAGGCGATCATCGACGCCGCGGGCGAGCAGGTGCCCGCGATCATGCCGGCGGGCATCCCGGAGACTGGCGCGGTGCCGATCAAAATCACGCCCGCCGTCTCGGCCGTGATTATGGCCAAGCCGTCGATCATCGTTGGCGAAACGCGGTACGTCGCGGCCCCCGCCGAGGCCGCGTTCGGGGATTGGCGCATTGCATACCTCGTCGAGCGCGTCCGGGGCTTCGCCCTCGAGATCCTCGGCCTGGCCGACGCCTCGACGCCGCTGGCCCGCCTCTACTCCGACCCGGACAGTTACCTCCGCGTCGTCGGCGAGGCCGTGCAGCGAACACTTGCCGGCAGCATCTCGTTCGGCAAAGTCTACGCGGTCACCGACCAATACGGCCAGCCCGCTTCTCGGCGGATCACCTTTGAGCTACCGCACGCGGCCCTGGCGCCGTCGACAACCATGAGCACCGTCCTGGGCCTGGCCTTCTGACCCGCCGGAGCACGTCGCACGTAAGGACCTCAAATATGGCGACACCTTCAGAATTGCGGCGGGGCCTCGCGTTCGTCGAGATCGGCATCGATGAGGCGTTCCTGCGGGCCGAACTCGGCAAGGCCCAGGCCCAGGTCGGCCAGTTCGCCGAGAACCTTCGCAGCGCCGGCGCCGCCGGCGGGGGCGGTGTCCAGCAATTCCTGACGCAGGGGTTGCGGGCCGTCTCGGTGACGCGCCTGGCCACGCTCGGCGTTGACGCGATCAGCTCCGCGATCCGCATCAGCCGCGGGGACTGGGATGAACTGCACGAGGTGATGAAGGGGATGCCCCTGGGGATCGGGGCATTTCACACCGCCCTGCTCGGACTCCGCGAAGCGCTCATGCTGACGGGGACGACGGCCAAGGAGACCGGCGAGAGGATCGAAAAGGGGATCAAGTGGCAGGCCGCCGTCCAGGGTTTGCGCGAGTTCACGAAAGCGACCCAGGCCCACACCGCCGCCCTCGGAGTCGGGGAGGTCCAGGCCAAGATGATTCAGGTGTCCGAGGATGCCCGCGCCAAGCAAGCGAAGGTCCTGGCCGACGCCGAGGAAAAGGGCCTGCTCACCCGCGAGGTCAAGGTCTACAAACAGAAGAGTTGGTGGGGAGCAATGTGGACGGCCAAAGGTGAAAGCGACCTTTGGAAGGAGGTCGGC
>JAPLML010000227.1 GCA_026387055.1 Planctomycetota bacterium
GTTACGCGTGGAATGACGGGTGCCACGGGCTGCTTGCAGCCCGTGCCGCTCCAAGAGCACGGGTTGCGAGCAACCCGTGGCACCCCTCGAATGACGAGGAACAGAGCACTAGCAGGAACGACCGTTCAGGAGGGCGGCGGCCGGCTCATGGGCCTTTGCCCGAAAGGGGGCTGGGATGAGTGCAACAGCGATGCCGGAACGGACAGGACGGGTGACCTTCAAGGGCGGCCCGCTGACGCTGGTGGGCAGCGAGGTGCGGGTCGGCGACCCGGCGCCGGACTTCACCGCGATCGACACCGACCTGGCGCCGGTGGCGCTGGCGGCGTACCGCGGCAAGGTGGTGGTCCTGGCCGCAGTGCCGTCGCTCGATACGCCGGTGTGCTCGCTCGAGACGCGGCGGTTCAACGAGGAGGCCGCCGCCCTGGGCCCGGACGTCCAGGTCCTCACGATCAGCATGGACCTGCCGTTCGCCCAGAAGCGGTGGTGCGGGGCGGAGGGGGTCACGCGCGTCAAGACCCTCTCGGACCATCGCGACGCGGCGTTCGGGCTGGCCTACGGCGTGCTCATCAAGGAGCTCCGCCTCCTGGCCCGGGCCGTCTTCGTGCTGGACCGCCAGGGCGTGATCCGGTATGCCCACCTTGTGAAGGAGATCGCGACCGAGCCGGATTACCGGGAGGTCCTCGACGCGGTGCGGCGGCTGACCTGAAGCCGTTTTTCATCACCCTTTGGCCGCCCAGCGTGTTTCGCGTCATTTAGCCGTCCGCCGCGGCGGACGCGTTCTGGTAGAATAGGGACGCATCCTACACGATTGAGGAGACCTCATGGCGCTGAGAGTGCTCGGCCTCTCGACCAGTCCGCGCGAGCGCGGCAACACGGACCTCCTGGTGCGCGAGGCGCTGCGCGGCGCCGAGTCGGTGGGCGCCGCGGCGGAGTATGTCTCCCTCCACGGCCTTGCGATCGGCCCGTGCGTTGAATGCTACGCCTGCGCCGCCACGGGTGGGTGCCGCGTGGCTGACGACTTCCAGGCGATCCTCGACAAGCTGCTGGCCGCCGACCGGCTCATCGTCGCCGCCCCGGTCTTCTTCATGGGTGTCTGCGCCCAGGCCAAGCTCCTGATCGACCGCTGCCAGTGCCTCTGGGCCCGCAAGTACCTGCTGAGGCAGCCGCTGTACCCGGACGGTCCGCGCGACCGCCGCGCCCTGGTCATCGCCGTGGGCGGGACGAAAAGCAAGAAGATGTTTGAATGCGTTGGCATGACGATGAAGTACTGGTTCGACGTGCTCGAGGTGCGCCACGCGGCGAGCCTCTTCGTCAACCAGGTGGACGGGCGCGGCGACATCCTGAAGCACCCGTCGGCGATGCAGGAGGCCTTCCGGCTGGGCGCGGCCCTGGCCGACGCCGCCGCTCCCACGCCGGAGAGGCCCGCGACCGTCGAGCTTTTCGGGCCGGCCGTCCCGGGCCGCGCCCGAGGGGGACCCGATGGCGGATGAGGCGCCCGTCAAGTCCAAGGTCTTCACGTTGGCGTCGGGCCCCGGTGCGAAGGTGACGCCGGAGCCGATGACGCTTGTCATCTTCGGGGCCTCGGGCGACCTGGCCCGCCGCAAGCTCGTCCCGGCGGTGTACGGCCTATGGCAGGACGGGCAGCTCCCGCCGCTCTTCTCGCTGGTGGCATTCGCACGCCACCCCAAGAGCGACGAGGCCTTCCGCGGCGAGATGCGCGAGGCGGTGGCGAAATTCTCGCGCGGCCGGACGGTGGACGCGAAGGCCTGGGAGGCTTTTGCCGAGCGCGTGCACTACCGGGTCGGCGACTACGACGACCCCGCGGCGTTTCGCGCGCTCGGCGCCCAGCTCGACAGGCAGGCCGCGGAAGAGCACCGGCCCGCCAATGCCCTGTTTTATCTCGCGACGCCGCCGCAGACGTTCCCGCTCGTGGTCCGGCGCCTGGGGGAGGCCGGCCTCTCGCGCGCCGGCGCCCAGGCGCCCCCGTGGTCGCGCCTCGTCATCGAGAAGCCGTTCGGCTCGGACCTCTCGAGCGCCCGCGCCCTCAACGAGGAGGTCCTGCGGGTCTTCGATGAGCGGCAGGTCTTCCGCATCGACCATTACCTCGGCAAGGAGACCGTGCAGAACATCCTGGTGCTGCGGTTTGCCAACAGCATCTTCGAGCCGATCTGGAACCAGAAGTACGTGGACCACGTCCAGATCACGGTGGCCGAGTCGGGCGGCGTGGAGCAGCGCGGGCCGTACTACGACCACGCCGGGGCCCTGCGCGACATCGTGCAGAACCACATGATGCAGCTCGTGTGCCTGGTGGCGATGGAGTCGCCGCTGTCGCTGGCCGCCGACGCGGTCCGCGACGAGAAGGCCAAGGTCCTGCGGGCCCTGCGCCCCATCCCGGCCGCCTGCGTGCCCGAGGGCCTCGTCCGCGCCCAGTACGCCGCCGCCGAGGCGCGCGGCAAGCGCGTGCGCGGGTACCTGGAGGAGGACGGCGTGGCGCCCGGCTCCGTCACAGAGACCTACGTTGCGATGAAAGTGCTTATCGATAACTGGCGATGGGCGGGCGTGCCGTTCTACCTGCGGACGGGCAAGCGCCTGGCCGCCCGCCTGACGGAGATCGCCATCCACTTCAAGCCCATCCCGCAGGTCCTCTTCGGGGCGCCGGGCCGCGGGCCCGTCGAGCCCAACGTCCTGGCGATGCGCATCCAGTCCAACGAAGGGATCACGCTGAGGTTCCAGGTCAATGTGCCCGGCCCGGCGATGCAGATCGAGCCGTTCCAGATGGATTTCGGCTACGCCGAGGTGTTCGAGCGGGCCGCCCCCGAGGCCTACGAGCGGCTCCTGCTCGACGCCGCCCTCGGCGAGCCCACGCTCTTTACGCGCGGCGATGAGATCGAGGCCGCCTGGACGTTCCTCCAGCCGATCCTCGACGGGGTCCGGCAGTGCCCGGTGCGGAGGCTCCCGTCGTACCCGGCCGGATCGTGGGGCCCCGCCGAGGCCGATGCGCTCCTGGAGGCTGACGGCCGCCGATGGTCCCTCGTCCGCCGGCCGGCGAAAACGGCGTAAGAGCCTATCCGAATAACCCGCTCCTCGGGGTGCCACGGCTTGCTTGCAAGCCGTGATTTCCGGCGCACTGGTTGCAAGCAACCAGTGGCACCCTTCGTGTGATGAGCATGTGGTTATTCGGAT
>JAPLML010000074.1 GCA_026387055.1 Planctomycetota bacterium
CGCGAGCAGGCCCGCGCCGTACAGCGCCGCCAGGTCGTTCACCAGCAGCTTGCGGCGGGCGGCATCCTGCTTGATCTCGTTCCAGATGTCCGGCACGTGCCGCGGCGCCGCGGCGTCGGCGGGCGCCGGGAGCGGCTTGCCATCGAGCAGCAGGTGCGTGCCCTCCAGGTCGACTTTCGCGACCTGTTGAACGCCCGACAGCGAGACCCACAGGGTCTTCCCGTCCTTCGACAGGACCACGCCCCACGGGTCGGCGGCGCCTTCCGAGAGGCGATCCAACAGGAGCGTGGCGTAGACCTCCTTGGCCGCCAGGTCGATGATGCTCACGGCGTTGGTGTTCACCCAGCCGCGCTCAAGCTGTGTGGTCGGCAGCGTCGTGCGGCCAACGGTGTGGACCACGTAAACCCACTTGCCGTCGGGCGAGACGGCCACGCCGCGGGCGCACGTCGAGCCGCCGGGCAGGCGGATGTCGGCCACAGACTTCATCCCGTCCAGGTCAACCAGGCTGACGGTCGTCTTCTCCTTGCCGGTCGCCAGGGCCACCAGCGAGACGTCGTTGGTGACCGTGTTGGCGACGACCAGCAGGCCGCGCTTGGCCGCCAGCGCCACGCCCATCGGCCGCAGGCCGACGTCCAGCCGGCGGAGCACCTTGCCCTTGGCCGCATCGACCTCGGCCACGGTGCCGGCGTTCCGCTCGGCGACGTAAACCTTGGTGCCGTCGGCCGACCACGCCAGGCCGGTGGGCTGCCCTTTCAGAGCAACCTCCTGGGTCACCTTGCCGGAGGCCGCGTCGATGATGGCCACGCTGCCGCCGGTCCGGTCGGAGACCGCGAGGAACTTGCCCTCGTTGGCAAGGTAAAGAGGATCAAGCCCGAGCATTCGCCCGGCTTGCCGGGCGCGGCGGGTCTCTCGCCGCGCAATCTGCCGTTGTAGTGCTACTTGTCGACCTTCGCCGTGACCGCCAACTCCTTCCCCGAGTCCTCGCCGATGATGCGGAACCCCACGTTGAACACCGGCTGCCAGGCGGGGTAACTCAGGCGGAACGCCGACCGCGCCCGGCTGGGCCGATCGTACCACGACCCGCCGCGGACGACCTTGGCGCCGGCCTCCGTTTCGGCCTCGCGGCCGTCGTCGGCCCGGTAAGGATACGGCATGTACGTCGAGCGGGTCCACTCGGAGACGTTGCCGTGCATGTCGAGAAGGCCCCAGGCGTTGGGGGCGTACGCGCCGCCCTTCGCCGAGATCGCCGCGCCGTCGCTCACGGACTCCACGCACGGAATCCACTTGGGCGAGTTGCCGCGGATGAGGCGAAGCACGGCCGCGTCGGCCAGGTTCGCCTGCTTCGCGAAGTTGGCGTCCACGGCGCCGAAGGCGAGGGGCGTGGCCGTGCCCGCGCGGCAGGCGTATTCCCACTGGGCCTCGGTCGGCAACGTGAACTTCTCGCCCGTCTTCTGGCAGAGCCACCGGCAGAACGCCATCGCCTCGCGCCACGTGACGCGCACCGCCGGCTGGTCGGGCCCGTCGGCGTTGATGCCCCGGTCCCCCTGGTCCTTGTTCGTGACGCTGATGTAGCCGCTGTTGTGGAGTGGGTTGAACTGGCGGAACTGGGCGTTCGTGATCTCGAGCTTGCCCATCCAGAACGGCTTGGCGATGACGAGGCGCGCCAGCGGACGCTCGTCGGCAGATCCCGCCGCATCGCCCATCACGAACTCGCCGGCAGGGACGCGCACGAGCTCCAGCTTGACGCCCTCGCCCAGGTCGATCGTCCGCGACGGCGGCCCGCCCGTCGCCTGACGCCGCGCGGCCTCGGCGGTGTCGAACGGCCAGCCCGGGCACGAGACAACCTGGGCGGGCACGGGGGGCTCCGGCGCGGGTTTGACGGGCGTGATCGGCGCGGCCTCCATGGCCGGATACGCCTCGGGGTCAACGTCGAGATTCGCGTAGAGCTTCGCCAGCTCCAGGCGCCGCTCGCGCCCCTTGCCGGCGATCTGGCGGTACTCGCTCCACGTGCCGTGGCACGGCACGTTGATATCGATCCACGTGTAGAGCCGGTCCCACGCCTCGGCGTCGAGCTTGACGCCGTAGTGCCCCTTCTTGAGCATCTGCACCAGTTCGCTCGTGCCGGCGTCGTACTCGCACGGCGCGGGCATGTGATAATCGCTCTCCGGCCCCGGCCGCCGCACGTACCGGTGCAGGACCTCGTAGGCGGGCGTGAAGCGGCCCTTGTAGCCGGGCACCTTGTCCTTGGCCCGGAGGTCCGCAAGCGACTTGCCGTCGGCTTGCAGAGCGCCGTCGTGGCAGCTCACGCAGTACTTATCGAGCACCGGCTGCACCTCCTGCGGGAAGCCGAACGGCCGCGCCGGGCCGTACCACGGCCGGATCTCCGACGGCGTCTGGCGGGTGGCCATCGTGGCCTGCGCCGGCGGCGGGCCGCTGGTCTGCGGCTCGTGGCACCCGACGCACGAGGCGAACTCGCCCGGCATCGCCGTGTACCAGCTCCGCATGACCTGGAGGGCCTTCCCTTCGGCGTCGAGCGGCTGGACCACGAGCGGCGTGTTGGCCGGCACCCGGAACATCGCCGACCCGTCCTCGTTCACCGGCACGGTGCCCAGGATGCGCTTGGCGTCCCACGGACCGTCGATGCCGATCTCGATGTGCCCGCCCATCCCGCGATAGGCGTAATGGTGGCTGTAGACGCGAAGCGCCTTGACCGCGCCGCGCGGCACGCCCTTGAGGCCCGGGCCCTGGTACACGTCGACCAGGTACACGGTGGCGTCCTGGCGGTCCGGCTTGACCCTGTCGGGGATGACCGGCGGCTTGAAGGACTTCCGCAGCGGGACGGGCTCCAGCAGGGCGTAGCCCGGCTCCTCGCGCAAAAGGAGCATGTTGTCGAAGATATCCACAAGATATATGCTCCAGTTGGACGAGGCCGTCCTCTTGCACGCCGCCAGGAAGTACTTCTCGCTCAAGGGCCACGGGTGCAGGAACTTCGGCCACGAGCCCTCCACGAGGCCGTCGGAGATGGTCGGGGCGACCTTCTTGCCGTAGCCGGGGATGCGCTGGACGACGCCGTCGGCCTCGCGGCGGCCCTGGGCGGAATCGAAGATCACCAGTTCGCCCATCCGCGGCACGCCGTGATGCCCGGAGACGATGCCGACCACCTTCGTCGGGTGCCCGGGGATCGGGCGGGCGTAGAACGTGGAGTTCGGCCAGTACGAGTTCGACCCGTAATACTCGAACTGCGCCGTGCCGTCCGGGTTCATCTCAAAGAGGAGCCGCGAGAAATAGTGCGGGCTGTCGCTGTACTCCCACCGCGTGTAAATGACGCGGCCATTATTGAGCACATGCGGATACCAAGAATGGTCCTGGTCGAAGGTGAGCTGCCGCACGTTGCCGCCCTGGTCGTCCTGGAGGTAGAGCGACCCCACGTAATCTCCCCCGCCCACGCACGGCACGCCCAGGTAGCAGGCGGTGGAGCAGAAGAGGATCCGCCCGTCGGGCAGGTAGCAGCCGCTGTAGTTGTCCACGTCGGGCTGGTCGCCCTTGGTCACCTGGCGCAGGCCCGTGCCGTCGGCCTTGATCTCCCACACCTGCCAGCGGCCGAGACTGCCGGGCATGGAGAAGAGCATCTTGCCGGCGTCGAAGTGCAGGTCGATGTCGCCGACGAACTCCGTGTCGGCCGGCCGGTAGAAGGTCTTGAGCTCGCCCTGCGGGGCAAGGGGCGAGAGCACCGCGATCTCGTTGTCATAGCCCTTCTGCGAAAGGGTCGAGTTGCCCTGCCAGTTCTGCGGGAGCCCGAGGTTCTTCGGATGGCGCTTGACGACGAGCAGGCGGTCGAAGTCCAGAAGCGGGTTGGCCGTCAGGGCCTCGCGCTTCAGGGCCTCCAGGTCGGCCCCCAGGGCCAGGACCTTCTCCTGGGCGGCGGGATCGTTGCCGCCGGCCTTCGCCTCGTCGTACGCCTTGCGGAGCTTCTCCAGGCGGTCCAGGAACGACGCGCCCTTGGGGTACTTATCGCCAAACGTCTCCACGAGGTCGCTGATGGCCAACTCGAGGGCATTGAAGTTGAACACGCCCGCGGCCGCCCTCAACTCCTCGACCTCGCGCGACTTGTGGTACGCCTGCCGCAGCGCCGCCAGGTCGCCCGTCTCCTTGGCCTTTGCGAACTCCTGCTTCGCCTTGCCCACGAGGACGGCGCTGCGCGTCGCTTGGAGGTACCGCGGCGCCAGCGCCGCCGCGTCTCCGGCGGGCCAGTCGGCCGCCCAGAGGTTGTCCTCCTTCTCCCACGCCATCTCGCGCAGCGACTTGGAGTCGCGGAAATCGCGCGCCAGCAGGTTCCAGAGCTCCGCGTGCGGCGACGGCGCCGCCCGCCCCCCGCCGGTCGGTGTCGGAGACGTCGAGAAGTAGAAACCGTGCGCCCCGCTGTTGTTGTAAATCTTGAGGAGCAGCTTGTTCTCGCCCTGCTGAAGCGCGAGCGGCGCCTTGTCCTGATTCGGCGCTGGGCCGCGCGCCACGTCGTTCGAGATCAACTTCTTACCGTTGAGCCACACCGCCAAGCCATCGTCGCTGCCGAAGTAGCCCGTGAGGGTCGTGGCCGCCGGGACGGTGATCGTGCGGAAGAGGTACGTGGAACCGTCGGCGTCGGCCTGGAGGTCGTGAACCATGCCGTCCGCCAACTCAGGACGGGCCGTCCAGCGGAGCTTGCCATACGACTTGGCAAGGTTGATTTCCTGCTCGGGCGGGAAGACCGTCAGGAAGCCGCGGCCCTCCTTCGGATAGAACGGACCGATCTGGTGCCACGGGCCGAGCTGCACGCGGGTCGCCGCGGCGACCGCGGCGGCCGGTTTCGGCTGCTCGGCGGCCTGCTTCATCATCGCCTCGCGCGACGCCTGCATCGTCTCCTGCCACGTGCCCTTGCGGACGTAATACGCCGGATCGGCGCCCAGCACCGGCGCCGCCAGCGCCACAAGCGCCACAAGCGCCGCCAGCACCGTCCACCCCTCTCTCAAGGCTCTCCAACCCATCGGGTATCTCCTACGCTCCGGTCCAACCTTCACCCTGGTACAAGCCTGCCGCGAACACTACTTTAACACGCACACCCTCTTAGTGTGCCGCAAGATGCGCCGCGAATCAAGCTTTCTGGTCCGCCATCGGCGACAGGCGCCTCATCAGGCAGAGCGGGGTGTGCCGCGATTTTGTGGCAAGCCATGTTCATGGAGGGTGGCACGGTCACGCGCCGTTGCGT
>JAPLML010000386.1 GCA_026387055.1 Planctomycetota bacterium
GGATTGACAGCTACGGCACGGGCAGGGCGAATCTTAGCCCCCACCGACCTTGCGTTGGTGGGGCCGTGGATTGACAGCTACAACAGCTGTGCCAACAGCTCTTGGCCCCCACCGACCTTGCGTCGGTGGGGCCGGGGATTGACAGCTATGGAACCCATCTACACCCCTGAGAACACCGTGGCCGCCTATCAGTTGAACTGGTCGCTCTCCGTCTTCTGGCGGGCAGCGGCGGCCGCCGAGGCCACATGGCTGGATTCCCTCAGGGACGCGACCGAACCCGACGGCATCCGCGTCCTGGAACACAGGTTCAGCGATGATCGGACGAGTCAATTCCTGTTGAGCACCAAGCCGTCCGTGAGCCCAGCGCGGCTCCTGCGGTCACTGAAGGGGCGGGTCCAGCACCTTGTGCGCGAGGCAGTCCCGAAGGCGCTCCGCCGCAATTACAGCCTGCGCAGCATTGGGGCGGCGAAGCGGAGCGCTATTGAGGCGTATATCTCCGGCCAAGTGGAGCATCACCCCATGGCCGACGAGCGCGTGCAGGAGCGGTTGTCCAGCTACCAGAGGGAGTTCCCAGGCACGGACCTTTCCATCCCGCGCCGGAGCGCACACGGGCAGTACTGGTACAACCTGCACCTCGTGCTTGTCAATGAGGGTCGATGGATGGAGATCGAGCACGACGTGCTCGTGCGGCTCGGGGGCGCGATCGAGCGCGCACATGAACAACTCCGCCTACGCATGCGAGATGAGGCCGTTTCTCAAGCACAGCTACTATGTCGGCACCTTCGGGGAGTATGACCTCGGCGCCGTGTAGCTGTCAATCCTTGGCTCCACCGACGCAAGGTCGGTGGGGGCCAGGCGGGGTGTGGCGGCTGTGTAGCTGTCAATCATCGCCCCACCGAGGCAAGCTCGGTGGAGGCAGGAAAGAAAGGGTCAACTCATGAGTCTACGCCTCGGATTGCTCAGCCTGTCGCTCAGCGTGCTGACTGGCATTGTGCCCCACGGCACCCTCGCCGACACGGGGCTCGGCCGCCACAAGAAGGCATATGCCGTGCCGGTCCCCGGCAAGGTGGTGATTGACGGGAAGCTCGATGATTGGGACCTCTCCGGCCAGATCTTCATGTACGTGGTCTCCGAGACAAGCGAGATGGTGAGCGCCCGCTGCGCGATGATGTACGACGCCGACGCGCTCTACATCAGCGGGGTCGTCCGCGACCCATCGCCCATGATGAACCGCCACGACCCCAACGTTGACCCCGATAGGGCCTGGGACGCCGATGTCTGCCAAATCTTCCTGTCGCTCGACCCCGCCCTGGGCTACCCGATCAACAAGAGCTCGTTCAACAAGGACGAGAGCGACAAGATGTGCACGCTGATGCTCTGGTATTACACCGACCGCAAGGAGCCGAACCTTGTGGCGATGCGGGCCATGACGTTCAGCAAGCCGCTGCGGCCCGACCTCTCGGCGAACGGCGTCATTCCCCGCGACAAGTTCCAGGCCGCCTACGCGAAGGCCGACGACGGGCGCGGCTACACCTTCGAGTACCGCATCCCCTGGGCCACCTTCGGCGTCAAGCCCGTCAAGGCCG
>JAPLML010000490.1 GCA_026387055.1 Planctomycetota bacterium
TGACGGGCATCGCGCCGGGCGTGATCTCGGGCGGGCGCCGGTCCTCGGCCACGACGGGCGCCGCCTCGGCGATCATGGCCGGGTCGCTGACGAACTCCTGCGACGCGCGGGCCAGGGCCAGGGCGTCGTCAACGCACTGCTCGCCGCGCCCGCGCTCGAGGCTGTCGGCCGAGGCGAACCCCCAGCACCGGCCCACGAGCACCCGCACGCCGACGCCGCGGTCCGTCGAGGCCGCGAGCTTGTCGGCCCGGCCGTCCTGCACGAGGATGCTCTCGGCCCGGCGGTGGAGGACGCGGATGTCGGCGAATTCGGCCCCGCGCTGCTTGGCCAGGTCACACAGATATCGTGCGAGGTCTTCCATGGGTCAGGCGCTCGAACTTTCATTCATTCAGAGGCGCACCTCGTGGCGCGCCCCCTGCGTGAAGTACGAGCCCGCCGCGGGAGCGGCGGGAGATTCCCCCAAGCGGCGTCTCCCGCCGCGCCCGCGGCGGGCTCGAAGGAGTTGCCCCGGGCCGTAGAGCTTACGGCGTCGCCGGGGTTTTCGCGGGGCCGGGGTTCGCCGGCGTCGCGACGAAGGTCTCCAGTTCGCGGTCCCGGGGGGTGGCGAACTCGAACGTCGCCCCGTCGGCGAGGTAGTGCCCGGGCTTCGAGCGATCTCCGGGGCCGAAGCGCACGTTCCGAAGCTCCACCTTCTTGGGCGCGGTCGAGAGCCGGACGATGTTCTCCGCCTTGGGCTCCTCTCCCGGCTTGGTCGCTCCGTAGACCAGCGGCGGCTGGCGGCGCTTCTCGCCCTGGCTGGTCACCAGGAGCAGCTCGGCGCTGTCGACCGTCCGCGGCAGCTTGCCGACCGGCTTGAAGAGAAGGGTCACCTTCACGAAGTCCGTGTCGGCCGGCGGCTTCATCTGGGGGAAGCTGTCGAGCGTCTCGCTCCGCACAACGCCCAGGACCCGCACATCGATGTCATCCAGCGTGCGCATCCGGTCCGCCGCGAGCTGGAGGCCCACGCCGTCGCTGGTGGTGCTCATCCGCCTGGGCAGCGGGCTGGGCATGGAGTACTGCCGCCAGCGGACAGCCTGGTACCGCCGGTACCAGTGAAAGTAGAGGATGTCGTCGGTATCCACGGCGGCTTCGTACTTCACGGGGCGCAGCTCCGGCGGCGGATAGACATCGCCATAGCGGTTGTAGAAAGACGAAGCGTCGGAGCCCAGGGGCGCGGACGAGAGATACCCGAAGAAGGCCAGGGCCCCGCGGTCCCAGGAGAGCCAGAGCCGCTCGCCCGTCTTGAGGTTCTCAAACTGCGCCTCGCCTTCGGTGGGGGTGTAGTCGAACGGGGCGTAGCCCAGGATGTCCGGGGCCAGCGGGAGCATCTGGGCGATCACCAGGCAGACGCCGACGGCCAGGTAGCCGGTTGCCAGCCCCACGACGGCGCCGCTCGGGAAGTTGACGTAATAGGGCAGCGCCGGCTGGTTCGGCAGGAACTTGTCGCAGGCCATGCGCAGGCCCATGAACACCGCGCAGAACACCGCCCACAGGAAAAACGCGTCGCCGGCGTAGTACCAGATGCTGGTGGCGTTGGTCGAGTCACCGATGCCCGCCAGCGGGCCGCACAGGCCGAAGGCCAGCACGCCCGCCACGAGGCACGCCGCCAGGATCTGCACTGCCCGGTAGACGCCCTGGGCGGCGCTCATGTACGCCACGCCCACTGTTGCCGCGAGGGCCAGGATGTTCAGGAGCACGGTTTTTGCCTTCCCTATAGTGTCGTTGCCGTTATCGACGCGGTCGCCTTGCCCCAGCGAGTCTTCGACGTCGGCTTCCCGCTAGACGGGCTGTTACGTTTCTTGTTTCACCGCCCGGAGCACCTCTTCGATGCTCGTCTGTCCTTCGATCACCAGCCGCAGGCCTTCCTCCTGGAGGTTGCGCATCCCGAGCTTGCGGGCATGGGTCCGCAGGTCGGTCAGGGCGCCGCGCCCGATGAGTTCGCGCGCCTCGTCATCGATCGGCAGGAGTTCGAAGAGGCCCGTCCGCCCGACGAAGCGGTCGTTGTGGCAGCGCGGGCAGATGACCTCCTTGCCGTCCTTGTTGACGACCGCGCGGGTCGGCGCGCGGTAGAGCACGTCGACCTTCTGGCTGCCGAGGTTCGCCTTGCGGACGAACTCCGGGTTCGGCCGGTAGGCCTCGCGGCAGTCCGGGCACAGGACGCGCACCAGCCGCTGGTTCAGCACGAGATGGAGCCGCTGGGCCAGCGGGTCGCGCGAGCCGAACAGGGCGCCCAGGCGCGTCAGGGCCTGGGCGGTGTCGGCCGCCCGGATGCCGATGACGACGGTGTGCTCGTTGGCCGCCTCGGCCAGCATCTGGGCCACGTCGGGAAGGTAGAGCGAATCGATGCCGACGATGTCGGGTTCCATGCGAACGCGGCTGCGGACCTCGGCGGTTGCCGACTCCGCGTCTTCCTGGTTCAGGGCCACGTGATGGACGTTGTCGATCTCCAGTTCCGGGTGGGGCTCGAAGACGAGCACGTTGTTCATGTAGCGGTCGAAGTGGCGCAGGCAGGCATGCAGCGTCGTCGTCAGGCCGGCGTCCTTCGGCGAGGACAGGAGGACCAGCCCCGGCCGCTTCGCCAGGGCTTCCTTGAGGACCGTTTGCTGCTCGGCCGCGAGGCCCAACTCTTCCAGGCGGCGCTGGGAGGTCGCCACGTCGATGACGCGGACGGTGATCTGCTCGCCCTTGACTGTACCGGCGGTCTTGATGCGCAGGTCGAACGTCTGGCTGGCGACGACGGCGCGGAGGCGCCCCTCCTGGGGCTTGCGCGTCTCCTGGGGGTCGAGGCCCGCGAGGCGCTTCAGGGCCGCCGGGAAATGATCGGCCAGCGGCCGCTCGACGTCGCCCCCCCCGACCATCTCGCCGTCGATGCGGAAGCGGATCTCGCCCTTCTGCGGCCGGGCGAAGAACCCCACGGCGGAGGCCCGCCGGACGATGGCGTCGTACAGGACCCGCTCGACCTCGCCGTTGGCCTGGCGCTGCACCACGTTGTCGGCCGCCGGCCGGATCGGAAGGTCGTCCAGGCCCATGAAGATGATGTCGCGGCCGACGCCGGTGTAAACGCCCACGCTCTCCTCGAGCGGCTTCTTGCCCTCCAGGCGCTGCTTGAGCCGATGGACGTGGGCCGACGTCAGCACCCGCAGCGGCGGCGTGACGAGCCCGTTGCGGTGGTTGGCGTACGTCAGGGCGGTCCCGCCGAACAGGATCACGCCCAGCGGCAAGCCGATCCAGAACAGGGGGATCAGCACGGCCACGGCCAGCCCCGCGGCGGCGCCGCCCAGGAGGATCGCGCCCCAGAGGATGGGGCTGGTGTTGACGAAGCGGATATCCAGGAAGGCCCAGCTATCGATGTAGAGGACTCCCGCGGCGAAGAGGGCCAGCAGGAGGAGCTTGACGATGCTCATCGCCAGGAGCGCGGGTTCCGCAAGCTTGGGCGGGTCGATGCCGACGGCGTAGTTCGTCTCCTGGACCGCGAGCGCGGTCCCCGTTGCCGCCAGGACGAGGACGATTGCCAGGGCGAAGGCGCCCCCCAGGCGAGCTCGGTCGCCGCGGCGACCGGGAGATTCCGATAATTGCGCATCCCCCCCCGCTTCCGCGGCGGGCGCGAAGGCGGCACGCGTGAAGGCCGTCATCATCGAATGGTTCCCTTCTTGACCGCAATGCCTCGGATGGCCAGGCGCAGGGCCTCGGCGTTCGGCGCCACGTCGTAGGCCACCTTGGGGTCCACCCACTCTTCCCGAATCAGCCTCGCGAGGTCCTGGGTGAAGTCGTGCATTCCCTGGTCGTTCTCGGCCTGGATGATGGTCGCCAGGTGGGCGTTGTCGCCTTCGCGGATGGTCTTGCGGACCGAGGGGCTCGAGAGCAGCACCTCGGTGGCGGGCACCCGCGGCGCGTCCGGGCGGCACGACGGCACGAGCTTCTGCACGATGACGGCCACCATGTTTGAGGCCAGCGACTCGCGGATCAGCGGCCGCTCCTCGGGCGTGAACCAGTCGAGGATGCGCGTGATCACGCCGGGGGCGCTGCCGGCATGGACCGTCGTGAAGACGAGGCGCGTCGTTTCGGCCGCCCGCAGCGCGGCCTCCACGACCAGCTTGTCGCGCAGCTCGCCCACCATGACCACGTCGGGGTCCTCGCGCAGGAGGAACCGCAGCCCCAGTTCGTAGGTCGGCACGTCCAGCCCGAGTTCGCGCTGGTTGATGAACGCCAGCTTGTCCTCGAAGAGGTACTCGATGGGGTCCTCGATCGTGACGACGTGGCACCGCCGGGCCTCGTTGATATACGAGAGGCACGACGCGATGCTCGTCGACTTGCCGCACCCCGTCGTGCCCGCGAAGACAATCAACCCGTTCCGGACCTTGCACATGCGGCTCATTGTGGCGGCGGGGAGATGGAGCTCCCCGAAATTGCTGATGAACCGCTGCACGCGGCGCGCGGCCACGCTCACCATGCCGCGCTGCTGAAAGACGTTGATGCGGAACCGGTCGCTCGTCGGGGCCGTGTGCGAGAAGTCCGCGCTGCCCGCCTCCTCCATGGACCGCCGTGCCCGCGCATCCATGATCTGCCACGTCATCTCCCGGATGTCCTCGGCGCGGAGGGGCGCCCCGTCGGCCGTCTCGATCTGGCCATGGACCCGCAGGAGCGGCGGCAGGCCCGCTTTCAGGTGCAGGTCGGAGGCGCTGCGATCGACCGCCAAGGCCAGCAGGTCGTCCATCGTCTGCTGCGGCCTCTGCGCATCATCGGTCATCGATTGCTCCAAGCCCGGTCGCCGCGGCGACCGGGAGATTCCGAAATCGTGCATCTCCCGGTCGCGGCGGCGACCGGGCCCGCAGGCGGCGGGCTCAAGCCCGCCCCGCCAGTGGGACGCGGTCTCTCACCGGGACCCCCGCCCGGGCCATCGCCGCCTTCGTCTCGGCGACGGAGAACTTGCGATAGTGAAAGATGCTGGCTGCCAGGGCCGCGCTGGCCTTTCCCTTGGTCAGGACCTCGACCACGTGTTCGGGTGACCCGCAGCCGCCGCTCGCGATGACGGGGAGGCTGACGGCCTCAGCCACCGCGCGGGTCATCGGGATGTCATAGCCGTCCTGCGTGCCGTCGGCGTCCATGCTCGTCAGGAGGATTTCGCCGGCGCCGAGGGCCTCGACCCGCCGGGCCCAGGACACGGCCTCCAGGTCGGTGGGAATGCGCCCGCCGTTGATGTGGACCCGCCAGACTTCGCGGTCGCTCGACCCGGAGGCGCTCGGCGGGTGGTCTTCGTGCACGCGTTTCGGGTCGATCGCCACCACGATACACTGGCTGCCGAACCGCTCGGCCGCGCGCCGGACGAAGTCGGGGTCGCGCACGGCGGCCGAGTTGATGGAGACTTTGTCGGCCCCCGCCACCAGGAGGTTGCGGATGTCCTCCAGCGTGCGGATGCCCCCGCCAACGGTCAGCGGCATGAAGACCTGCTCGGCCGTGCGACGGACGACGTCCAGCAGGATGTCGCGCCCCTCGTGGCTGGCCGTGATGTCGAGGAACACCAGCTCGTCAGCTCCCTCGGCGTCGTAGCGGGCCGCCACCTCGACGGGGTCCCCCGCGTCCTTGAGGTCGAGGAACCGCGTTCCCTTGACCACGCGGCCACGGTCGACGTCCAGACACGGAATGACACGCTTCGCCAGCAACGGGTTCCTCCGGCGCGGCGGTGTAGAGGCACGGCAAGCCGTGCCCCTGCAGGACAGCGCGACACAAGCGGGATTATACGACCGGCGGGGTCTTGCCTGCAAGGGAATCGCGCGCCGGGGGGTTCTTGCTTTTTGCTTGAACCCCGCCCGTCTCACGCCCATAATCCGCCGGGAGCAGGGGACCGGCACGCGCCCAGGGTCTTGGCCGGCCCACAATCGCGAGGAGATACCATGGCATCCCGTGCGGCCAGCCCAATGCGGAGCAAGGCGGTAGGCTGCAGGCGGCAGGCTGCAGCAAGAGCAGAAACGCCAAGTCCTCCGGCCCACAGCCTGCAGCCTGCAGCCTATAGCCTGTTTCTCGTTCTGGCGGCCGTTCTGGCGACCGGATGCGAAGACCCCAGCCTCAAGTTCAACGAGGCGGGCCTGGAGTCCTATCGGGCGGGCGACTACACCCGGGCCCGGGCCGGGTTCGAGGAATCCATCCAGACCAACCCCGACGTCGGCGAGTACTATTTCAACCGCGGCATGGCCGAGCAGGCCCTCGGGAACTTCCGTCCGGCGATCTTCAACTACGACATGGCCACGAAGCTCAACCCCGGCATCGTGCAGGCATACCAGAACGCCGCCACGTGCTACCTCCAGCTCAATGAGCCGCAGAAGGCCCTCGTGGAACTCCAGAAAGGCACCCAGGCGAGCCCCTACAACGGCCAGGCGTTCATCAACCTCGGCAAGTTCTATCTCAGCCAGAACGATATCTATAACGCCAAGCTCGCCATGGCCAAGGCCGTGGCCGCCGACCCCGATAACTCCGCCGCTCACCGCGAATACGGCCAACTCCTGATCCAGACAGGGGACAAGGAGAAGGGCATCGAGCACCTCCGGCACAGCCTGGAGATCGAGCCCCTCCAGCCGGTCGTGTCGGCGGAAGTCTCCAAGCTCGCCCCGTCGGGCGACCAGTTGCCGCCTCCGAAGCCGCAGACCGAATCGAGACCTTGAACCCCGGGAACCCATCGCGCCGTCAAGGGCCAACCGCGGGGTGGCATGCCCACGACGCCTCTGCCGTGGGCATGATTGTTCCGTGCGCGCGAGGCATGCCCACGCCAACAGCCCGTCGAGAGCCTCTGGGTCGAGCGACGGCGCGGGCATGCTATCCGGCGTTTCTCGCCTTGGCCGGCGCGGCGATCGTGGCGTTGGCGGCGCCGCCGTCCGCCCTCGCCTGGGGCGACCGCGCCCACGCCCTCATAACCGACGAGGCCGTCGAGCGCCTGCCAGAACCGCTGCGGAGCCTCTTCTCGGGCGAAGCCGACCTGAAGCGCCTCCACGAGGCCGTCCTCGCCCCCGACACGCGCCGCAAGAAGGACACGCAGCCGGAGTGGGAAGAGGAGCACCCCAAGCATTTCCTCGACATCGACTTGGTGACGGCCGAGCCGTACCCCTTCAAGAGTTTCCCCCACGAGCGCGCCGCCGCCGAGAAGCAGTTCGGCAAGGACGTGTTCAAGACGGCGGGGACGGTGCCGTGGGCCAGTTCGGACGCCCTTGAGGCCCTGGTCGAGGCCCTGACCGCCGGGCGCACCGACGATATCTTCACCCGTGCGGGCGACCTCCTGCACTACGGGGCCGACATTCACCAGCCGTTCCACGTCTCGAAGAACTACGACGGCAAGATGACGGGCAACGACGGCATCCACAAGGCGCTCGAGATCGGCCTGGTGAACCGCCACGTGGATTTCTACAAGGCCGAGGTCCGCAAGGACCGCCACGAGCCGGCGTACTTGGCGAAGCCGCTGGACGACCTCTTCGACTGGCTGGTTGTGGCGTGGAGCCGCCAGAAACCGATCCTCGAGGCCGACTCGATCGCCCGGCAGAAGGCGAACTACAATCCGTGGAAGAACCTGGCGGACCTCGACAACTTCGACTCGCCCGACGCCACGACCTATTACGCGACCCTCAAGCAGGAACTGGAGGCCCGCGGGTCGCCGGAGGCCGCCGCCATGCGCGAGGCCACCGGCCACATCGCCGAGCTCCTCTACACGGCTTGGGTCAGGGCGGGGAAGCCGCTGGTGCTGGCACCCGCGCCAGACGCCTCGGGCGGCGTTGAGCGGACGGATGTCCTGATCTTCGGCACAATACACATCCCGTACTGGCTCATCGGCCTGGCCGCCGCGCTGGTCGTCCTGCTGTTCTGGCCCCGCCGCCGCCCTTGAATCGCCGCGTCTCTGCCGATACAGTCAGGCTGTCATGGCGAGCGCGTCAACCTTCCAGGTCGTTTCGTTCGGCTGCAAGGTCAACCATGTCGAGGGCGAGGCCCTGGCGGCGCGCCTGCGCCTACGGCATCGTGCCGAAGGTTCGGCCACGGGTCCGCTCGACGGCGCCCGAGGCCGTGATCGAGCAGGTCGGCGCGCTCGCCGCCGCGGGGTTCCGCGAGTTCGTCCTCTGTGGCATCCACCTAGGCCTGTAAGGGGCGGACCTCGCCCCGCGCCTCGACCTCGCCGACTTCCTGGCCGTCGTCGAGCGCATCCGCCGGACGCTCCCCCAGCCGGCCCTCACGACGGTTTAGCCGTCGCCGGCACACTATTTAACCCCCGGTGATTCACCGGGGGCGAAGTAAAGTTCGCGGCCGTACCGGCCGCGGCTAAACGATGGAGCGCGCGGCGGGTCGTGCGCGCGGCCCACTTGCATGGCGCGGGCCGGGCGGATAGAGTTGCGGCATGAGCGTGCGCGAGATCATTCCGGCCCCGGGGCCCGTGTGCGGCACGATTCGGCCGCCGGGATCGCGGAGCCTGACGAACCGGGCGCTGGTCGTGGCGGCGCTGGGCGACGGGGAGAGTTGCCTTGAAGCCGTGGGCCTGAGCGACGACACGCGCGTCTGCGCCGAGGCCCTTCGCACGCTTGGCATCCCCGTCGAGATTGACGAGGCGCAGGCCCGCATGACCGTCCGCGGCTGCGCGGGCCGCGTGCCGCCGGGGCCGAAAGACCTCCACACGGGCGACTCGGGAACCGCCACGCGTTTCATCACGGCCCTGGTGGCGGCGGGGTGCGGGCGGTACCGCATCGACGGATCGCCGCGGATGCGCGAGCGGCCCATCCAGGATCTCCTGGACGGCTTGGCCGCGCTCGGCGTGCGGGCCGAGAGCGTGGCGGGAACGGGCTGCCCGCCGGTCCTCGTGCAGACGACGGGCCTGGCGGGCGGGCGGGTCCGCGTCGGCGGCGGCGTCTCAAGCCAGTACCTCTCGGGCCTGCTCATGGCCGCCCCGTCGGCCGCCGCGCCGGTCGCCATCGAGGTCGCGGGGGACCTCGTCTCGAAGCCGTACGCCGACATGACGCTGGCGGTGATGCATGATTTCGGCGTAGAGGTCCGCCGCGCGCGCTACGCGCGCTTTGAGGTTCCGGCGCCCGCGCGCTACCGTGCCCGCCGGTACACCATCGAGGCCGATGCCTCCAGCGCCAGCTACTTCCTGGCCGCGGCGGCGGTGACGGGCGGGCGGGTGACCGTCGAGGGCCTCCCACGCACCAGCGCCCAGGGCGACGCCGACTTCGCCGACGTTCTCATGGAGATGGGGTGCGAGGTGGAGTGGACCGACCACAGCGTGACGCTCGCGGGGCCGGCGCGGCTGCGGGGCATCCGCATCGACCTCAATGCCATGCCCGACATGGTTCTGACGCTGGCGCCGATCGCCCTCTTCGCCGAGGGGCCGACCGTGATCGAGAACGTGGCGAACCTGCGCGTGAAGGAGTCGGACCGCCTGCGGGCGATGGCGACGGAGCTGACGCGCCTGGGGGCGCACGTGGAGGAGCGGCCCGACGGCCTCGCGATCGAGCCGCCGGAAAAGGTTCTGCCGGCCCGGGTCGCGACGTATAATGACCACCGCATGGCGATGGGCCTGGCGATCGTGGGCCTGCGCGCGCCCGGCATAAGGATCGCCGACGCGGAATGCGCGGCCAAGACCTACCCGAAGTTCTTCGAGGACCTGGAGCGGCTCGCCGCCGCAAGGGCGGAATGACGAAGCGCGAAATCCGAATGACGAAGGAAACGGCAAGGACGAATGACGACGCTGCAGGCCGGGGCGCAGCCCCGGCGCGTCGGCGTGCCGATGCCGGGGCGTTGCCCCGGCCCACATTTCGTCAGTGCCTTTTCGTCATTCATTCGTCATTGGCGCGTGTGCTGGTCATCGCCGTACTGATCACGCCTGCCCTCGCCCTCATCGCCGGCTGCTCCGGTTTCGGCCACAAGCAGACCCGGCGCGACGTGTACATGAACCTCATGACGCCGCTGGAGCGGTCGAAGTTCCTGTTCCTCGAGGCCACCGACAAGCCCGTGAGCATCCAGATGGCGTACCTCCAGGAGATTGGGGTTTATCAGAAGTGGGTGGAAGTGCCGAAGAATACGCAGGAGGCGATCCTGCGGCGCGAGGTCAAGGAGGGGATGACCCCCCTCCAGGTCCACATGGCCTGGGGCCGGCCCGAAGAGCAGCGGGATGAGACCCTTCCGGCCGAGCGGGCCGAAGGGCACACCAAGACGGTCTGGGAATATGGCCTGCGGGCCCAGAAGGTCGGTGGCAGCGGTTATGAGCGCAGCGTCTGTTTCTTCGACGAGCGTGTCCTCTGGGTCCGCCGGTCCCGGTAAGCCTACGCCCCCCCTCCCCCTTCGCCTCATGCTGGTGACCGACCGCGCCGAGACGTCCGAGAAGCTGCGCCGGCTGATCGGCTCCGCCTGGGCCACGGTCGAGGAGGCCCCCGACGGCCGGCTGCCCGAAACCTTCGACGCCGACATCGTGGTGGTGGACCTGCCGCCGGAGGACGTGCGGGCGATGGAGCGGGCCCTCGGCATCGCGGCGCGGCTTCGCGACGCGCCGATCCCGGTGACGGTCGTGGCCGGCCGGCTGCCGCGCCAGAAGCGGGTCGCCCTTTACCGCGCCGGCGTGATGGCCTTCCTCTCCCTGAGCGACGACGCCGAGGAGTTGGCGGCGCGGCTGGAGAGCCTGCACGGGGCCAAGCGCGTGGCGGCCCAGGCCCTGAAGCGTCTGCGGGACCACACGCGGCACCTCGACGAGCAACTGCGCCTGGCCCAGCGCCTTCAGCGTGACTTCCTGCCCCGCCGCCTCCCGGACCTGGCCGGGGCCCGGTTTGCCGCGCGGCTGGAGGCCGCCGCCTGGGTGGCCGGCGATTTCTACGATGTCTTCCGGCTCGATGAGCGCCACGTGGGCTTCTACGTGGCCGACGCGGTGGGGCACGGCATCCCGGCGGCGCTGCTGACGGTCTTCGTCAAGAAGAGCCTTCAGACCAAACGCATCGAGGGAAAACAATATGAATTGATCGGCCCCGACGAGGCCCTGCGGCTGCTGAACGCGGACCTCCTGTCGGCCGAGCTCCAGGAGATGCCGTTCATCACGATGGTCTACGGCATCTACAATGAGGCGACCCGCGAGTGTGCCTACGCCCGGGCGGGACATCCCCGGCCGCTCGTGCTCGGCCCCAAGGGCGGGCTCGAGCAACTCGAAGGCGAAGGACCCCTGCTGGGCATCTTCGGCGATGCGGCGTTCGAACTCAGGCGGCGGCGCCTGGAGCCCGGCGAGCGGCTCATCCTGTATACCGACGGGGCGGAACGCGTGGTGGCCGGCCGGCGGGCCGATCCTGAGAAACTCCTCGAAGTCATCCGGGCCTCGGCGCTCCTGCCGGTCGAGGCCCTCCTGGATTTTGTGCTCGACGCCGTTCGCGCCGCCACCGGCGGAGACCACCTGGCCGATGACGTGACGCTGGTCGCGCTGGAGGTGGAGTCAACGACGGGCGTTTAGCCGTGTCCGTTGTTTAGCCGTCGCCGTATGCGGCGACGGCTAAACAACCGCAACGGCCAATAGCCGCGGCTAAAGCACATCGTCATAAGTCACGAGCTTGACAAAGTCCCAGTGCTGCGGCGGGAGGCCTGCCGCCGGCGGGTTTGCCCGAACGTACTCGATGGCGGCGGCCAGCCCCCCTGTGTCGTCCAGGAAGACCTTCCATCCTCCGCGGGTCCAAGGCGTCAAGGTCTTACCCAGGGCGCGCGTCCCGGCGCCCTTGAGCTGGTTCACGAGGTATTCGATGCGGTACGTGGAGCGAAGCAAGATGATATGCACATGATCGTTCATTATAGCGCACTCGGCGCCTTTCAGCCCCCGCGCGTCGATCTCCTCGCCGAAGGCGGCGCCGACCAGCGGGCGAGTCGCATCATTGATGTAGTAAGGGGGCCGGCTGAGGGTCGGCACGGCCACCGTTCGGAATCGACGCAAGGTGTGCCCATCGGGTTGCGGCATCTGACGCCCGTAGAGGACGTCCCCGAGGGCCTGCAGTTCCTCGTTATACACAGCCTTGGAATAAGAACCGCGAGGATCGTTAGGCAACCAGGTGCCGTAGGTCGTGAAGATGGCATGGTAGGCGATGACCATGAGGCGATCCTTGTCGTTTAGCCGTCGCCGCATACGGCGACGGTCAATAATCGCGGCCGTATGCGGCCGCGGCTAAACGCATGCGGCTCCCTACGCCGCGGGTTCCTTCGCCGCCAACTGCTGCCTCGGCGGCTTGAAGAAAATGAGGTAGGCCACCGCACACGCCGCCGTCAGGGCGCAGGGGAACAGGAACAGGTACGTCCAGTTCGTGACCTCCACGCCGCCCGCCGTGCTCGTGAAGAGATACTTGATCCCCTTGAAGATCTGCGTGCCGATGAGCCCGCCGACGCCCAGCGCCACCGCCAGGAGGCTCTGGGCGCTGGCGCGAATGTCCTTGTGGGCGGCGTTGTTGACATAGATCTGGCCGGCGACGAAGAAGAACGCGAACCCGAACCCGTGGAAACCCAGCGACGCCACCACCAGCCACGTCGGCTTGCCGATGGCGAAGATGACGTAACGCATCGGCCACGCGATGACCCCCAGCGCCAGCGTCCACTTCAGGCCGATCCGCTTGATGGTCGGCGGCAGCAGCAGCGCCAGGACGAAGATCTCCGCCATCTGCGCCGTCGTCATCACCGAGGGGATGTTCGCCTCGGAAATGCCGATGTCCTTCAGGAACCCCGACGTCGGGATGTAGTAGAAGGAAAGCTCCGTCACGACCAGGAAGGCGATCGCCAGAAAGACGGCGAAGTTCCGGTCCTTCAGCAGCTTCAGCGCCTCGAGGAACGCCAGCGGCTTGACCCCCTGGCGGCTGGGCGGCGTGGCCGGAAGGATCAGGCAGAACAGGCCCAGGGCAAATGAGCACCCCCCGCCCAGGAAGAACAGGTCCCCCGGCACGCCGGCCTCCGACGGCTGCCACCAGAGGTCCCACAGCCGCCCGAACCAATCGCCGCTGAGACTGAATCCCCCGAGTTGCGTGAGGAACCCCGGATCGCCCAGGTGCCGCCACAGGGTCAGGCCCAGCCCGGCGCCGATCCAGCCGATGGTGCCCCACACGCGGATGGCGCCGAACTCGCGGTCGGGGTCCTTGAGGTGGTGGAACGTCAGCGAGTTCGTCAGGGCCATCGTCGGGGCGCTCAGGACCGCGTAGAGCCCCGTCAGGATGAAGATGATGACGAGGCTGTGGTAAATGCCCATCAGGATGATGAGCACCCCGCCCACCAGGTTGCAGGCGAACGCGGCAGGTCTCCGACCCGCCGCGCGATAGGCGAGCATCGCCAGCTACGCCGAGGTCTCCTCCACCGCCAGCACCTTCGCCGGCGGCTTAAAGAAAAGCAGGTAGGCGATCGCACACAGGGCCGTCAGGGCGCATGGGAACAGGAACAGGTACGTCCAGTTCGTGACGCCGGCGGTCATCGCGTCAGTACCCACCAGGTGCCTGAGCAACGCGTAGAACTGGACCGTCCATGCCGTTTCATCTCCTTCGACCGGGCCGCCGGTGCAGACGACCTTGATGAACGTAAATAAC
>JAPLML010000552.1 GCA_026387055.1 Planctomycetota bacterium
GGTCGCCCGCCTGTCGCGGGGGCGGAGATTCACCGGCGGTTCTGGCGGCAACTCATCCTCTGGCTGGCCGGGCGCGATGGGCGGCCGAAGGCGGACTTCTGGATCGTTACCGATCGGCCGCGCTACTCGATCGCCGACCCCGACCGGCCTCCCCTCGCCGAGGTGACGGTTCACGCACCCGGCGGCGCAGCGCCTCGCGTGCGGCTCAAGGGGCCGGTCGAGGCCGACATAAAGGTAGAGGCCTGCGGCGCCGGCGAGTGGCGGGGCAGCGTGACGCTCGGTAAACCGGGCGAGTACACGCTCTCCGCCGACGTGGAGATCAGCGGCGCGGTCAAGCGCGCACAGACCGCCGCGACGGTCGAGGAACAGGACTTCGAGTGGGCCGAGATCCTGGCGGACCACGAGAACCTCCGGAAGATCGCCCAGGCCGGCGGCGGGACGTTCCGCGAGGTCGCCGGCCTGCCCGACCTGCTGGCCGACTTTGCGGCGAACCTCCCCCCGCAATATCGTGAGGTCGAGCGGCGCCAGCCCCTGGCCGAGGGGCGGATCTTCCTCGCCATCGTCATCGGCCTCCTGGCGGCGGAGTGGGTGCTCAGACGCCGCTGGGGGCTGGTGTAGCGCTCAATCGAGGGGTGGCACGGCCACGCGCCGTTGCGTGGCCGTGCATTGTTCGATGTCACGCACGGCCACCCGTGTGACTGAGGCGTCAGGCGTAGTCCGGCCTTTTCCCTTGAATCCGCCCCCCTTCTCGATAAACTCTTGTGTGGCTATACCTTCGGTGGGCCAGCCTGTAAGGAGAATCGCATGGCGAACGTCTATCAGGGCCAACTGGTGGCCGGGAAGCACCGCTTCGGCGTGGTCGTCTCGCGCTTCAACGAGTTCATTACCGCGAAGCTGCTGGGGGGGTGCCTCGATACCCTCGAGCGGCACGGCGTGGACCCCGACGGGATCGACGTGGCGTGGACGCCCGGCTCGTTCGAGGTCCCGGTCATCGCCCGGCGGATGGCCGAGAGCGGCCGGTACGCGGCGGTGATCTGCCTCGGGGCGGTCATCCGCGGCTCGACGCCGCACTTCGACTACATCGCCGCCGAGGTGGCCAAGGGCATCGCCCAGGTGGGCATGTCCACCGGCGTGCCGACCATCTTCGGCGTCATCACCACCGACACGCTGGAGCAGGCGATCGAGCGGGCGGGCACCAAGGCGGGCAACAAGGGGGCCGATGCCGCCGCCAGCGCCATCGAGATGGCCAACCTCCTGGCCCTCCTTCCGAAGAAGCGGTAGTCCGTCATGGATAAGGACTACGTCGTCGTCGTCCAATGCGAGATCGTCAAGCAGCGGTGCTCGGGGTACTTCTGCGAGAAGGCGTTCCACGAGCGGGCCGACGGCTTTGCCGCTTATGCGAAGGACAAGCCGTACCGCGTCGTTTACCTGACCTGCGGCGGATGCTGCGGCAAAGCTGTCCAGCGGAAGCTGACGCACCTGGCCCGCATGCTCAAGAAG
>JAPLML010000598.1 GCA_026387055.1 Planctomycetota bacterium
ATGTGACCATGCACGGCCACGCAACGGCGCGTGGCCGTGCCACCCGGCAATCTGGTATGACGCTAAAACACGTACTCGCCGGTACGGCGACGATCATTATATCGCGGCCGTACCGGCCGCGGCTAAACGATGTGGCCGCGGCGTCGGCGCGGGATTTCGCCTCCGCGCGCCATTGACGCGCGGCCCCCTTGGGCGTAAACTACGTTGCTCCGGCGGGGATGCAAGGGCGCATCCCCGGCGTGGGAACGCGAATCAGGAACTGACCAACGGAGAGGCGTATCGCATGTCGACCATGAAGGCCATTGACATCCGGCGGGGCATGGGCGTGATCTGGAAGAACTCGATCTGGATCTGCGTCGAGAACCAGAAGGTGGCCAAGGGCAACTGGCGGTCCAGCCAGGTCCTCAAGCTCAAGAACCTCAACACCGGCCAGGTCCTCGAAGAGCGGTTCCGCACCGAGGAACTCTTCGAGCAGGCCATCATCGATCGCAAGCCCGTCCAGTACCTTTACGCCGAGGCCGGCGCCTTCGTCTTTATGGACATGGAGACCTACGAGGAGATCCGCGTGCTGGCGGACCTGGTGGGCGACGAGGGCGTCTACCTCACGCCGAACCTCGAGGTCACGCTCGGCCGGATGGACGGCAAGCCCGTCACCGTTGAGCTGCCCACGAGCGTCGAGCTCGTGGTCAAGGAAGTGGCGCCGGGCATGAAGGGCGCGACCGTGACGAACGTGATGAAAGACGCCCTCTGCGAAGGCGGGGCGCGGGTCAAGGTGCCCACCTTCATCGAGAATGGCGGCCACATCAAGGTCGACACCCGCACGGGCGAGTATCTCGAACGCGCGTGATCGTTTAGGTTGAATGTAGGCCGTCGCCATTTAGCCGCCCAGCTTGCTGGGCGCGTGTTGTTAAGCGCGAGATCGCGTAGGATGCAACCACGGCCGGCACTGCCGGCCGTCTTCTTGTCGCGAAATGTGTTTGCGTTGCGCGCCCCTCACGCCGCACAATAGCAGGTGCTGGCGTGGATATGGGTTGACGGGGGTGCGCCATGGCCCGAATCCTGCATCACGGTGTCGCCTTTGCCTTGCTCTTCGCACTGCTCGCAGCCATCGCGCCCGCTGCCCTTTCCGCCGAAGCGCCCGCGCCGAACCTCGTCAAGAACCCCGGTTTCGAGGACGGCGCCAAGCCGTGGTCCCTGCCCCAGGGGTTCGAGGTGGTCGAGGGCGCATCGAGTCACAGCGGCGGCCATGGCCTGCGCTTCGCGCGGCAGGATGTGACCCTTTACGACCTCGCCTCCCAGCGGATCGATTTCCGCCCCGGCGCGCGGTACCAGTTCTCCGCCTGGGTCAGGACCAAGGGCGTCGCGGGACCCGAATCGGGCGCCACGATCTGCATGGAGTGGAGCGGTCCGAAAGGCTGGATCGGCGGCGCGTACCCGGAGGGCCGCAAGGGCGACAGCGGCTGGTTCCAGGTCATCGGCATCACGCCGCCCATTCCGAAAGAGGCCACGGGCGTCTCCGTCACGCTCTATCTGCGCAAGGGCATGACGGGCGAGGCGTGGTTTGACGATGTGCAGGTGACCGAGTATGCGGCGCGACCGATGGAGGCGTACCTCGTTGACCCCGCTTACCGCGGTCTCATCTTCGCCGACGAGTCGCGCTCGCCCATCCGCGTCCACGTTGATCTCGCCGAAACCGTGGCGGGCCGAACGTGGCGGCCGAGCGAAGGCTACGGGGGCGCCGGGGACCTCGTCCTCGTGTGCCGTCTGCGCGTGGCCGACACGTCCGTGGCCGAGAAGCGGGTCGCGGAGTTCCCGTCGCGTTCGTTCGCCGTGGAACTCGGTGCCCCGCCGCTGACCGCCGGCGAGTACCAGGTCCAGATGTTCCTCGAGCAGGGCGGGCGAAAGATCGCCGAGTACACGCTCGACGGGCGGATCCTCCCCGCCGGCCAGCGCCCGCGCGTCTCCATCGACCGCCACCGCCGGACGATCATCGAGGGCAAGCCCTTCTTCCCCCTCGGCTTCTACCTTGGCACGATCCAGGACACGGACCTCGAGAAGATGGCCGCCGCCGGGTTCAACTGCGTCATGCCTTACGCGCTGAGCAGCATGCCTCTGGCCAAAGCGGGCGAGTTGCTCGACGTGGCCCAGCGGCGCGGCATCAAGGTCATCTACTCCGTCAAGGACCTGTACGCGGGCACCAGCATTTTCCCGAAGGGCGGCATCGACGGCATCACCGACGCCGATGCGGCCGTGAGGACAATCGTTGAGCGGTTCCGCTCGCACCCGGCGGTCCTGGCGTGGTACCTGAACGACGAGCTCCCCGCGACGATGCGCCACGCCCTGGAGGCCCGCTACCGGCTCGTGCGCCGC
>JAPLML010000393.1 GCA_026387055.1 Planctomycetota bacterium
CATCCAGCACGAGGTTCGCATAGCGTCACCTTGCCTATTCCTACAACGCCGCTTTGCGCGGCGGGTCTCCTGACCCGCCGCGCAAAGCCCCTAACTGGCGTTGTGTGACTATTGAACCGCGCCCCCGCGCGATTCGTCTGAGCAAAACTATACAATCGGCCGCAAGGTTTGTAAGATTATTTCCCCTGGCGCCGGTGGCGCGGGTGGCGCGACCACCCGCGAATGACGAATGACGAAGCTCGAATGACGAGAGAAACGACAATGACGAATAACGAAGAGGGCCTGGCGTGCAGCAGGAGCACCCGGTGGCAAGCACTGAACCTTCTAGTACCACAACGCCACATATCCTCGTGCGCGGTGGGTCTCTCGCCACGACGAGTCTTTGACCTGACCCACCGCGCAGAAAATGCATCTTGCCGGCTGATTGGGGCACGTTCGCGGCGGGTCAGGAGACCCGCCGCGCAAAGCGGCTTTGTAGAACCAAGTAACCCTACTTTGCGCCTTCGGGCGCTTTGTACAGGCCGAACGCCTGGATCGTCGGGCAGGCGCGGGCGTCTTCGATCTTGAGACGCACCTTCGTGGCCGTCACCGGGGCGGACTTGAGAATCCGCTTGTAGCCGATGGTCTGGCCGCGGCCGATCTCCTTCCACGCCCGGACGTCGTACGCCTCGACGGCGAACTTCCTGACGCGCTGGCCCAGGAGGATGTGCTCCTGGATCACCACGCGGTCGAAGGTTGTCGCGGCGCCCAGGTCCACCTCGAGCGACGCGGCAATCACGCCGTCGTCGGTCGCCCAGTAGGTGCCCTTGTCGCCGTCGAGGGCCTTCCCTGGACCGAACGCCGCCGACTTCCCGCGGACGTTCGTTGCCGTCGCGGCCTTGCCGCGCGCGAGGTCCTTGGCGAACGTGGCGTCGATCACCTCGCGCCACTCCTTGAGACGTTTCACGTCATTCTCGTGCCAAAGTCCGCGCCGGTCGGGCGGGATGTTCAGAAGCAGCACGCCGTTCATGCCCACCGAGGCGTAATAGATGTCCAGGAGCTGCTGGAGCGATTTCACCTTGCCGTCCTCGGCCGCATGGTAGAACCAGCCCGGCCGGATAGAGACATCGACTTCCGTCGGCACCCAGTCCGGGCCCCCGAAGAGGCCGTGCGTCTGGTCCTTGTTGGGCTGGCCGACGCCCATCTTGGCGGCGTCGATCGTGGCCCAGTTCGGGTCGGCGGCATAGCCGGCCTCGTTGCCGACCCAGCGGACGTCGGGGCCGGCGTCGCTGAACATGACGGCGTGGGGCTGGAGCTTGCGCACGAGGGCGCGGTAGGCGGGGAAATCGTAGACCTGCCGCTTGCCGTTCGGCCCCTCGCCGCAGGCGCCGTCGAACCAGACCTCGGAGACCTTGCCGTACTGGGTCAGCAGCTCGGTGAGCTGGTTCATGTAGTACTCGTTATACTTCGGCGAGTCGCCGTAGCAGGGCTGGTTCCGGTCCCACGGCGAGAGGTAGACGCCGAAGTCGAGGCCGGCCTCGCGGCAGGCGTCGGAGACCTCGCGGACCACGTCGCCGCGCCCATCGCGCCAGGGGCTCTTCTTCACGCTGTGGTCGGTGTACTTGCTCGGCCACAGGCAGAAGCCGTCGTGGTGCTTGGCCGTGAGGATGATCATCCGCAGGCCCGCGTCCTTGCACGCCCTGGCCCACTGGCGGGCGTCGAAGGCGGTGGGGTTGAACACCCGCTCGTCTTCCTCGCCGTCGCCCCACTCGCGGTCGCTGAAGGTGTTTACGCCGAAATGGGCGAAGGCGATGCACTCCCGTTCCTGCCACGCCATCTGGCGCGGCGTGGGCACGGGCAGCACGGGGGCGGGCGGCGCCGCCGGCGCGGGGGACGTCTCGGCACGGACGCTTCCGGAGGTCGTCACGAGAAGGCTCCCGATCAATGCGCTCGCAATGACAACTGTGAATAAGTCACGCCGGCGATTCGC
>JAPLML010000469.1 GCA_026387055.1 Planctomycetota bacterium
TACCTCGCCGTCATGGCGGGGCCCTGCTCTATCGAGGGCGAGCAGCAGATGCGCGAGACGGCGATCGCCGTCCGCGATGCCGGGGCCGTGATCCTGCGCGGCGGCGCGTTCAAGCCGCGCACCAGCCCGTACAGTTTCCAGGGTCTCGGCGAGAACGGCCTCAAGATCCTTCAGGCCGTCGGCCGGGAGGTCGGCCTGCCGACCGTCACCGAGGTCACCGACGTGCGGGACCTGGACCTGGTGGCCCGCTACGCCGACATCCTGCAGATCGGCGCCCGCAACATGCAGAACTTCCGCCTGCTGGCGGAGGTCGGGCGGATCGACAAGCCCGTCCTCCTCAAACGCAGCCCGGCCGCCACCATCGAAGAACTCCTGATGTCGGCCGAGTACATCCTCGCGGAGGGCAACCGGCGCGTGATCCTGTGCGAGCGCGGGATCCGCGGGTTCGACAAGGCCACGCGGTACACGCTGGACCTCTCGGCCGTGCCGATCATCCAGAGCGTGTCGCACCTGCCGGTCATTGTGGACCCCAGCCACGCCACGGGAAAGCGGGAGCTGGTGACCCCGATGGCCCTGGCGGCCGTGGCCAGCGGCGCCCACGGCATCATGGTCGAGGTGCATCCGGATCCCGACAAGGCGATGAGCGACGGGCCGCAGCAACTCGTACCCGACGCCTTCAGGACCCTGATGCAGGAGCTCGCGCCGATCGCCCAAGCCGTCGGCCGGCAACTGCAAACATCACAGAATAAGTAAACCGCCTTTGTGGCCCGCCGTGAATACACGGCGGGCGACCGGCGCAACACTTGGCCCGCCGCGAATACACGGAGGGGCAACGAGGAGAAGCAGCGCATGCGAAAACCGTTCCTCTGCGGCAACTGGAAAATGAACACGAACCGGGCCGGGGCCGTCGCGCTGGCCGCGGCCACCGCCAAGACCGCCGGCCGGATCCAAGCCGTCGAGGTCGGCGTGTGCCCGCCCGCCTGCTACCTGGAAGCGGTCCTGGCAGCCGCCAAGGGCACCGCCCTCGTGGTCGGCGGGCAGAACATGCACACCGACGTCGGCGGGGCCTTCACGGGCGAGATCGCCGGGCCGATGCTCAAGGACCTGGGATGCACCTACGTCATCCTCGGTCACAGCGAGCGCCGCCACGTCTTCGGCGAGACCGACGAGTTTATATCGAAGAAGGTCCATGCAGCCTTCCAGTTCGGCCTGAGGCCGATCCTGTGCGTCGGCGAGAAGCTCGAGGAGCGCCAGGCGCGCGAGACCGAGGCGGTCGTCCGCCGCCACGTCACCCGCGGCTTCGCGGGCCTCTCCAAGGAGCAGGCGGGCCAGGTGGTAATCGCTTACGAGCCGGTGTGGGCCATCGGCACCGGCCTGACGGCCACGCCCCAGCAGGCCCAGGAAGTGCACGCGTTCATCCGCGCGATGCTCGCGCTGCTTTACGACGCGGCGCTGGCCCAGCAGGTCCGCATCCAGTACGGCGGCAGCGTCAAGCCCGACAACACGCGCGACCTCCTGGCCCAGCCGGACATCGACGGCGCCCTCGTGGGCGGCGCCAGCCTCAAGGCCGACGGCTTCGCCACGATCATTGCCGAGGGCGCGAAGGGCAAGGGCCTCTAACATTTGGCTGTCGCGTGTGCCACGGCCGGTCTTGCCCGGCCGTGGGAAGACACCGCGGCCTATCGCACGGCCGGACAAGCCGGCCGTGGCACACAGGAAAGGCAAGGTACACCCGTGGCAACGGTATTCATGATCCTGTTCCTCCTGACGGCCGTGGTCCTGACGCTGCTGGTGCTGATCCTGCGCGCCCGCGGCGGCGGCTTGGCCGGCGCCTTCGGCGGCGCGGGCGGGTCCAGCGCGTTCGGCACGAAGACGGCCGACGTCTTCGTCCGCGCCACCGCCGTCGCCGGCGCGATCTTCTTCATTCTCTCGGTCGTGACAGCCATACTCCTGAGGCCGGCGAAGGAAACGCCGCGTGAACCTCCCGCGGCCCCCGCCCCGGCCGAACCGGGCGCCGGAACAGCAACGCCCGCCGAGAAGCCGGCGACGCCGGCGGAGCAACCGGCGGCGGCGCCGGCCGAGAAGCCAGCCACCGGCACGGCCGCTCCGGTTGAGACGCCGAAGACAACCCCCAGCAAGTAGGAACAGCCATGCCCGCACATGACGGGGCCGTCCTGGAGGCGTTTCGCGAGGCGAAGGCCCTGCTCGAGGGCCACTTCCTCCTGACAAGCGGCCTGCACAGCCCGAAGTACCTCCAGTGCGCCCTCGTGATGCAGGACCCGGCGCGCGGCGAGCGCCTTTGCCGCCAGTTGGCCCGCGCGTTCGCCGACGACCGCATCCAGTGCGTCGTCGGGCCGGCCATGGGCGGCATCCTGGTAGCGTATGAGCTCGCGCGGGCGCTCAAGGCCCGGACCGTTTTCGCCGAGCGCCAGGACGGCAGGATGACCTTCCGCCGCGGCTTCGCCATCCAGCCGGGCGAGCGCGTGCTCCTGGCGGAAGACGTCGTCACGACCGGCGGAAGCCTCCGCGAGGTCCAGGAACTCGTCACCGCCGCCGGCGGCAACGTGGTGGCGATCTGCGCCCTCGTGGACCGCTCGAGCGGCCGCGATGCCGGCTTCGGCATGCCCCTGACGAGCCTCATCAAGGTCGACGTCCCGACGTGTCCGCCGGAAGACTGCCCCCTGTGCCGCGACGGCGTGCCGCTCCAACAGCCCGGCCGCACAGGCAAGAAGTGAACGTTTAGCGCCCTTTCTGGAAATGTACGGGGAGCGCGTATTCATGATAAGAAGTATGACCGGCTACGGCGCCGCCGAGCAAACCAACGACCAGGTCCGCCTGGCCGTTGAGATCCGCACCGTCAACAACCGTTTCTTCAAGGCGAACCAGCGCCTCCCCGAGGGCCTTGGCGCCGTGGAGATGACGATCGAGAACCTCCTGCGCGCCAGCATCAGCCGCGGCACGGTCAACCTGAATCTGACGGTCGAGCCGAAAGGCGAATCGGCGCGGGCGCCGGTCAACACGGCCCTGCTGGCGGCGTACCTGAAGGACGTGGTCGATTTCGGCGAGGCCCACCTGCCGGGCTTCCGGCCCCAAGACGTGCGGGTCGAGGCCCTGCTGGCGCTGCCCGGCGTCGTCGGGAGCGAGCAGGTGCTCCTGGTGGGCATCGCGGACCTGCCGGCCCGGATCGAGGCCGTCGTGACGGACACATCCAGCAGTTCCGCGAACTGCTGACGGCCTCCGGGCCGGCGGGTCGCAAGCTCGAATTCCTCACGCAGGAGATGAACCGCGAGGTCAACACCATCGGCTCCAAGTCGAGCAACTCCGAAATCTCCCGCAACGTCGTGGAGATCAAGGTGTGCGTGGACCGCCTGAGGGAGCAGGCGCAGAATGCGGAATGAAATGACGAAATCCGAAGCCCGAATGACGAATTCTCGGCCATATTCAGGAACTCGAAATGACGCCGCTGCCGCCTTCGTCATTGTCGTTTGTCCGTTTCATTCTTCATTCGGACTTCGTCATTCGTCATTTGGGGAGTGTGGCTGGTGATGCCTGAGACCCGCAAAGATCGCGCGGTTCCGCCCCGCCAAGCCGCGGCCCGCGCGCTCGTGGTCCTCAGCGGCCCGAGCGGCGTGGGCAAGACGACCGTCTGCCGCGAGGTGGTCAAACGCCTGGGCCTGGCCGAGAGCACGAGCGCCACGACGCGCAAGATCCGCCCCGGCGAGACCGACGGCGCTGACTACTACTTCCTGAGCCGCGAGGAGTTCGAGCGCCGCATCGCCGCCGGGCAGTTCGTCGAGTGGGCCGAGGTCTTCGGCCAGCTCTACGGCACCCCCGTCGAGGAGGTCGAGCGGGCGCGGGCGGACGGGCGGACGCTGCTCCTGGAGATCGACGTACAGGGCGGCATCCAGATCAAGCGGAAGTTCCCGGAGGCGATGGCGATCCTCCTCTTACCGCCGGAACCTCAGGCCCTTCGGGCGCGCCTTTCGCGGCGCGGCACCGAGGCGCCGGAGGAGGCGGAGCGACGGTTCGCCAAGGCCACGGAAGAGGTGGCGACGGCCCGCGCCGCGGGCTGCTACGACGCCGAGGTCGTCAACGACGACCTTGGGGCCGCCATCAACCAGGTGGTTTCCATTATCGAAACACGGAGGAAGCGGAATGATTGAAGCACTTAAAAGCGACGACATCGTCAACAAGGTCGGCGGGCGGTTCAAGCTCGCCGTCCTCGTCCAGAAACGCCTGGTCGACGTCACCTTCGGGGCGCCCCTGCTGGTGGAGCGCGGCAACCGGACCCTCATGGAGGCCGTCATCCAGGAAGTCCTCGAAGGCAAGATCACCCTGGAGATCCCGGAACGCAAGCGCGCGGCCGCCCCGAAGGCCGCCCCCGCCGAGAAGGAGGCCGCCGAAGAGGAGGCCGACTAGCGCCGCCAAGCCACTTGAGCCTCTGCGCGGTGGGTCTCCGTACATGTTTAGCGTGTTGCTCCGCAAGCCGGGTGGCACGGCCACGCGCCGTTGCGTGGCCGTGCACGGTCACATGGGGAAGCAAGCACGGTCACGCAACAGCGCGTGACCGTGCCACCCCTGCTAAACACGTACGGGTCTCCTGACCCACCGCGCGGGAAGCGTGGCGCACAGACCGGAGAACGTAAGGCACGGCGGGCCAAGAGACCCGCCGCGCGAAGTGACCTTGCCGTGCTGGCTCACCGGAGCGTGTCATCATGGCAGAACCCGAACTCAACCTCGAAGTCCTCCGCGGCCGCGAGATCCTCGTCGGCATCGCCGGAGGAATCGCCGCCTACAAGACGGCGATGCTCGTCTCGCGCCTCGTCCAGGCCGGGGCGGGCGCCAGCGTCATCATGACCGAACACGCCACGCGCTTCGTCGGACCGCTCACCTTCCAGACGCTGACCGGCCGGCCCGTCTACACCGTCCTGTTCGAGGCGCCGGAAGTCTATCACACCGAGCACATCGCCCTGGCCGAGCGGGCCGACCTGGGGGTCGTGGCCCCCGCCACGG
>JAPLML010000737.1 GCA_026387055.1 Planctomycetota bacterium
ACGGCGGCCTGATCGACACCTATCGCCTCGCCACCTATCGCCTCGCGCCCCGCCTCGAAGGCAATTCAGAGAAAGTGATACTGAAGATCGACGGCGGCACGGTCTGCGCCGAAGGGGAACTCATCGCCAAGGACGGCAAGCGCTACTTCTTCGCCACCGATGATACCTGGCAGACCGCCGACGGCAAGAAGCCGCGAGTGCGCAAGATGACCGTCGGCGAATCGAGCGGGGCGTTTCACCGCGCCCACAACGCGCGGTTCATCGCCCTCGAAGCGCCAGATGGTCCGTGGCGCCGCTGGTCCCCTGCCGTGTTCAGCGAGGAAGAACGCGGCAAAGCCGCCATCGCCAAGTGCCTCGCCCGCCTCCAGAAACTCAACGAGCAGGGTCTGTACCTGATGCGCCGCCTGCGGCCGACGTACGAAATCCTGGCCTTCGATCCGGACGTTCCCTGGCGAAGGGCCGAGCGCGTGGCCTTGCCCCTGGCCGAGAAGGCCCACGGCATCCTCGCGGGCGAGGCCATCCCGGCCCAGAAGGCCGGCAAGTTCGCCGACGCCCTGGCGGCCTGCGAGAAGGCGGCCAACCTGATCTCGGCCGCCGAGGCGCCCGTGACCACCGCGGCGGATCTCTACCGCGCGGGTCGCGAGATCATCCACCTTATGAATGTATTAGAGTTGCTCGATATCCCATTCGAGGAGCAATTTCGGTACGGCCAGGAGATGTGGGACACCCGTGATGGCGCCGAGGACGCTCACCGCCAGGGCGACTGGGCGAGGGTGTCGAAAGCCCTGGGGAGATTCTGGTGCATCTCGGCGGACGTGCGCACGCGCTTCGAGGCAGCAGCCGCCAAGAACGGCAAACGTCTTGTCGGCGGCCTGGGGCGACCCGACGAATTCCTCGAGAACCGCTTCGGCTGGATCAACGCGCGGGAACTGATGGGCAGCGACCCGGCCAACTGGCCGTTCATCCTCGCGCCGTCGGAGTGCCCGTACATCGACATCGGCGGCCTGTGGGATTTCCGCCTCGATCCCGATAACGCCGGCGAGAAGGCCGGATGGCACGCGGAGAAGGCACCTGCCGACGGATGGAAGAAGATCTTCGCGCCCAAGCCGTGGGAGCGGCAGGGATACCAGGAAGACAACCTCAAGAGCCCCGGCGACGCGCCGTACAAGCCGGGCGACGCCCGCTGCTTCGACAAGCCGTACAACGGTTTTGCGTGGTACCGCAAGAAGGTCTTCGTGCCGGCCGAGTGGCAGGGCAGGAAGGTGATGATCCAGATCGGCGACGCGACGAACTGGGCGCGGGTCTTCGTCAACGCCAAGCCGCTCGGCGAAGGGAGGAAGGCGCCGATTGCCGCCATGGAGATTCCCGCCGAGGCGCTCCAGTTCGGCAAAGAGAACCTCATCGCCATCCAGGTCTACAACCATGACAACTTCGGCGGCATCTGCTCGGGCCGGATGGCGGTCTACCTCGACGGCTCGCTCCCGGAGTTCCGCGAGACGGCCATGCCGCTGGGGTACGCCAAGGAGCACTTCTTTCCGACGCCCGGCGAGCGAACCGAACACGCCATTGTGACGAGTGCCATGTCTCCCGCCTCCGTGGTGGCCTCGAAAGGGCCGACGCTTGAGCTTCGCGGCTGGGAAGCCAGGGGCTATCGCCCGCCCGCTGTCATCCGCATGGTATTCGTGAAAGATACATTCACCCACGAAGTGGTGGAGATGCCGCTGGCGGTGCCCGCTGATGTACTGACCAATCGTGAAGCCCCTTGGGGTGGCCAGAGCGGATCAGGGAAGGACATCTCAACCGTCCCGCCAGACGCGGAGACATACTGGGAATCCTGGGTTCTCCTGGCGGGGGGTGACCAAGATGTGCTCCTCGTAGCCCCCAACGCCATGTCGGTCGCGTGGAAGAAGACTCCGCTGGGTGGAAACAGCATCATCGTTCGTTCGCACAAGGGATCGGACGGCCTCATGGGTGTGCTAGTCATGCCGCGCGGGGTTCGACTGGACGTTGCCGCCTGCCAGTCCTGGGCGGGCATGCTCCACGAGGGTTGGCCCATCTCGGTGAGCGAGGTGGTTCTGACCGAAGCAGAGGCAGGAGTGCTGGACGGCAGGCTGCTGCGCCTCCGATACAACTACTGCGCACTGTTACAGTCCCTTTTTCATGGCAGCCCGGTTGCCCCCATGCCGATGCTCGCCAGCTACGGCCTCCAGCACAAGTTCCCCGGCCTGACCATCGAGAACGTGAAGCCCACCGGCTATCGCTCGCCGTACGCGCCGTACCTAGTGGTCGAGAACACCAACACCGTGACCTACCGCAACACCGTGACCTACCGCGCCCCCGCCATCGACCGCTCGAAAGTGCTGAAAGGCGTCGGCGAACTCTTCCACAGCCGCAGCGAGGAGGACTGGCGGCGGATGGCCGACTGGGGGTTCGACCACTGCCGCTACGCGTGGGCGTTCCACGCGGACTGGGACCTGCCGCTCGTCAAATATGTCGGCGGGCCGCTTATCGAAAACAATGACGCCACGTGGAAGAAGCTCGACGCCGAGGTCGAAAAGTGCAACAAGGCCGGCCTCCAGATGATGCTCACGTGGTTCTTTAACGAAGACCAGCCGCAGAAAGACACCGGCGGGGCGGTCCGAAACTCCACCCGCTACTGGCGGGCCCACCCGGAGGCGCAAGAGAACGCCCTCGCTCTCTGGCGCCGCCTGGCCGAGCGCTACAAGGACAAGCCCGAGTGGGCCGTCGCATACGACTTCTTCAACGAGCCCGCCTACATGAATGCAGACCACTGGAACGCGGTCATGAAGGAACTCACGAAGGTCATCCGGTCGGTCGACAAGAGGCACTGGATCATCTGGGAGCCGGGCGACGGCTGGGCCCAGCCGCAGTGGTGCCTCTGGATGGAGCCGGTCAAGGACGACAAGGTTCTGTACTCGTTCCACCACTACGGCAAGCACTGGGGATACGCGTACGACGAGTATTACCCGTCGTACACGGCGACGGCGGAGCGGACTCAAGTCGACCCGTGGCTGGAGGCGATCCTCTTCTCGATCAAGCACCACGTGCCGATCCATTGCGGCGAGTTCGGTATCTCCATGATTCAACCGAACGGCGACGGCGAGGCGTGGCTCAACGATTACCTGGCGATGTTCGAGCGGTTCGGCATCGGCTGGAACTGGTGGAACTACTCCGGCCGTGACATCTACCGCACGGGCCTTTGCGCGGGCGACCGCACCAGCCCCTACGTGCCGATCCTGACGAAGTGGGCCAAGCGGTCGGGCTGGGGCGCGTCGCGGAAGGCGGAGGAGAAGCCGTAGCCGGGCACGTGCCACGGGTTGCTTGTCAACCCGTGATTATTATGGCCTTATTTCGATATTGCGTTTCGGGTGGCAGGGCCGCGCTTCCGAGCGCGGCGGGTCGGGAGACCCGCCGAGCCACTGGAACCCTGAGATGATCCTCCTCGCCGTTGCACTCGCTGTCTACGTGCTCCTCGGCCTCGCGTACTGGCTGGCGATGGCCTACGGCCTTGTGCGGACATGGCGGGGCGTGCCGCGGCTGGAGGAAGTGCGGCCGCCGGAGCCGGCGGCGTGGCCGAAACTCTCGGTCATCGTCCCGGCGTGCAACGAGGCCGACAAGATCGAGCCGGCGATGCGGACGCTCCTCGCCGAAGATTACCCGGACCTGGAGATCCTTGCGGTCGACGACCGCTCGACCGACGCGACGGGCGATATCATCGACCGCCTCGCGGCCGAGGATCCGCGTGTCAGGGCCATCCACGTCAAGGAGCTCCCCGCCGGATGGCTCGGCAAGGTCCACGCCCTCGATCGCGGTTTCCAGGAATCGCGCGGCCGGTTCGTCCTCTTCACCGACGCCGACGTGCAC
>JAPLML010000527.1 GCA_026387055.1 Planctomycetota bacterium
CACGGCGCCCGCCCCGGAAGTGCCGCGCCTGGAGGAAAAGCACCTCTTCGAACTCATCAAGGAGGCGCGGCAGAAGATCAACGACTGTCAGAAACGCGAACGGGAGGTGGCCGAACAGGATAAACGGTTCCAGATGACCCGGCAACTCCTCGAAAAGGAGACCCAGGACCTGGATGCCCTGCGCGCCCAACTGACCGCCGACGTTACCCGCTTGAAGGAAGCCCAGGCGGAAATGGACAAGACCCGGGTCGCCATCGACCGGGAGGAGGCGGTCAACCTCAAGCGGGTGGCGGCGGTCTACGACCGGATGGATGCCGCCGCCGGGGGGCGCATCATGGAAGGCATGTGTGCCAACAAGCAGGAAGCCGACGTCGTCAAGATCCTTCACTACATGACCGAACGGTCGGTGGGCAAGATCCTGGCCGAGATCACCGACAAGAACCTGGCCGGGCAGCTGTGCGAGCAGATGAAAAAAGTCAAGGAACAGGACAAAACGAGCCCTCCGGCCACAGGAGCCACGAGGTAACGCCATGGATCTCGCTACGGTCATCGGAATCTGCGCCGGCTTTGGCCTGATCGGCTGGGCCATCGTCATGGGCGGCAGCACGGAGATCTTCGTCGACGTCCCCGCCATCCTGATCGTCATCGGCGGGATGATCGCCTCTGCCTTCATTCACTTCTCGCTGGGTCAGGTCCTGCGCATCATGACCGTCCTGAAGAAGACCATCTTCAACCGGCTTCCCAACCACTCGGCGCTCATCCAGCAGATGGTCAACTACGCGGCCATCAACCGCCGCGACGGCGCGCTGGCCCTGGAACAGCACATACGGGACATCAAGGACGCCTTCCTCACGAAGGGGCTCCAGATGCTGGTCGACGGTCAGAAAGAGGAGGCCATCGAGAAACAGTTGTCGCTGGAGATCCAGTACCTCCAGGAACGCCACGCCGACGGCAAGAAGATGTTCGAGTTCATGGGGGCGGCGGCGCCCGCCTTCGGCATGGTCGGCACGCTCATCGGCCTCATCCAGATGCTCCGGACGCTCGACGATCCCTCGAAGATCGGCGCCGGCATGGCCACCTCGCTCGTCTGCACCTTCTACGGCGCGGCGGTGGCCAACGTCATCCTGCTGCCCCTGGCCGGCAAGCTCGGCATCCAGTCGAAGCGCGAGACCATGGTCCGCGAGATGGCCGTCGAGGGCCTGCTGGCCATCGCACGCGGCGAAGGCCCGACGGCCGTCCGCGAGAAGATGCAGGCGTTCGTCTCCGCGGCGCACCGCGAGGATCTCAAACCCAAGGTCTGACATGCTGCACAAACCCATCCCGAAGGACGAAGGCGGAGAGATCGGGTCCCCTCTCTGGATGGTGTCGTTTACCGACGCCATGACGAACCTGCTGACCTTCTTTATCCTCCTGGTCACCTTCTCGGCCTTCGGCGACGACGCCCCTTCCAGCGGCGGGCTCGGTATACTCTCGCTCAGTGCGAACCCCGCCCTGCACGAGGCCAACTTCAAGTCCCGAACCAGCATGTTGCCTGATGCCGGGGCCGTCCGCCGCCCGGTGTCGCAAGGAAGCGAGAAGCCCAACCCCACGGTGGAGGCCGAGCGGGGGGGCAAGCCGCGCGCCCCCATCGGCATCCTCGACACCGAGGCCTACCACGACCGCAAGGTGATTTACCTTCCCTCGAAGTACCTGTTCTACGGATGGGGGAAATTCATCACCGAGGTCGGCCAGACCCGTCTGACCCAGCTCGCGCCCTTTCTGCGCGAGACGTCCTGCCAGATCTCCATCGGCGAGTCCAGTCTCCTGCACCCGAACCACCCACTCTTCGCCCGGCCAAACCTGGGGCCCGAACGGGCCTGGGCCATCGTGGAATACTTCACCGAGAAGGAGCATCTGCCGCTCTCGCGCTTCACCATTGCGCCAAGGGTGTCCACCACCCGGCCGGACCTGAGTGAGGAACCCGTGGTAGAGATCGTCCTCCAGACGCGGAGGGTCTACCCATGAGGCACCGCCGCGTCGAGGAGAGCAAGGGCGAGAAGGCCCCCATCTGGATCCTCTCCTTCGGCGACATGATCACCAACTTCCTCGCCTTCTTCATCCTGTTGCAGTCCTTCTCCAACTGCCAGCGGGGCGAGATTGGTGAGGCCGGCGACCTCCACTCGGGGGATTACGCGCTCGACCTGGGCGGGGCGGGGAAGTGGATGTTCGACCGCGGCCCCGGCCCCGACTTCAAATACAAGCTGCGCAGGCATCCGGCGGAATCGGACCCCGACTCCGTGATCCCACAGCGCATCATCGATGCCGAGGACGAGCATATCCGGAAGCTCTTCGACGACCTGCGTCGCGCCATGGATACGCGGACGTCGGACCAGCCGCCTCCCCTGACGCAAATCGTGACCACGCCCATCCGGTTCAACCCCTCCGAGGCCGCCCTGGACGCTCCCGCCATGGATTTCCTGGCCACGCTGTCCTCGGAACTGAGCCAGGACATGCAGACCGACCAAGCCGACGTCTACGTCTTTGCGACGGCTCCCGATGCCGTGAGCACCAAGGAGCAGTTCATTCTTTCCGCCCGGCGCGCCCAGGTGGTCCGCGACCGCCTGGCCAGGAACTTTGTCGAGAAGCCTTCCGGCACCAGTTCGCGGTTGCTGGCGCGCGGCATCGGGGCGGGCCACTGGGGGGTGAACGCTGCCTCGGTTTCGCCCCCATCGGTCGTTATCGCTGTTGTTTCACCAGTCAGGAAGGAGTAGGTGCAGGCCATGGCTGATCCGGGGGAACCGAAGAAGGTGGAACCGACGCCCGCTGCGGAGCCGGCGCCGGCGGCGGCGCCGCCGCCAGCGGCCGCGCCGCCTCGCCGCAGCGCTCTGACGCCGCTCCTGCTCCTGTGCGCGGGGGTTGCCGTCCTGGCCGCCGGCGCCGGGTATGGCACCGGCATGTTGGTGAAGGGGCCCAAGGCGGCGGAGGCGGCCCCTCCGCCGAAGGCGGGGGCGCCGACGCCCGCGCCCGCCGGCTCGGCCGCCGAGGCCAAGCCCAAGGATGAGTTCGTCTACTACGACTTCGAGCCGATCGTGGCCAACCTCGACGAGCCTCGCCTGGCGAGGTATGTGCGCGTCGTCATCACGCTGGCCATTCGGCCAGAAGACGCCGAGGCGGCCAAGATCATCTTGAACAAGAAAAAGCCGGAGTTGAAGAACTGGGTGACGGTGTTCTTTGCCAGTTGCACTTTGGAGCAGATCCGCGGGTCCGCCAATCTCAACCGCCTGCGGCGCGAGATTCTCGATGCCCTGAGCGAACAGCTCTGGCCGGACCAGAAATCGCCGATTCATCAGGTGCTGTTCAAAGAGATCGCCGTATCATGAATTCGCCTACACCGGCCAATGACCCGACGGCTTCAACGTCCCCGGCACCCCGCGGCGCGTCCGCCCCGCTGGCGGCGCCGCAGGTGGTGGACTACGATTGGCGCGTCCCGCACCGCTTCACCTCGGCCCAGCAGCAGAGGCTTGCCGCCTTCGCTCGAAAAGCGGCGGACCGCATCGCGACGGAACTGCGCCATCTCATCCACCGGCCGGTCGCCGTCGAAGTCGGCGGGGTCGCCGAACACTACGGCGCCGACGTCTGGACGCCGTCCCAGACCCCCCTGTACGGCGTGGCGCTGGTTGACGAGGCGGACCAGGTGTGCGGCATGGTGGGCCTTCCGCCCGAGATCGCCGTCCGCTGGGTCGAGAGCCTGCTGGGAGGCGCCGCGACGACGGCGAAAGAGGCGCGGCCGCTCTCGCCCCTCGAAGCGATGATCCTCCTCGACGTTGTCGAGGCGATGGCCAAGGGGTTCTCGGCGGCCTCGAAAGAGGTGGGAGCCCCGGCGCTTCGACGCGCAGAAAAAGTGTCGTCGGACCAGTCGCCCCTGGCCGACTGCCGGCAGGGCGAGTTCGGCAAGATCACCCTCACGACCGAAGGCGACCAGGGCCAAGCCGCGTTCTGGGTGGCCGTCCTCAGTTCCTCCCTGGTCGCCATCGCCGATCCAAACGCCCTCAAGAAACAAGCCAGGACCGCCGAAGAAACTCATGCCGATCTGGCGGGACACATGGAGAATGTGACGGTTCAGGCGACGGCCCGGCTCGGGACCGTCGCCGTCACGGTGCGCGACGTGGCCGCACTGGAGCCGGGTGACGTTCTGCTGCTTGGCAAGAGCGCCAATGACCTGATTGATGTGCTAGTCCTGGGCAACGTGGTTTTCCGCGGACGCCCCGTCACGTGTGACGGCCGGTACGCCGTTCAGGTCCAGGAATGCAAACAGTGGTCATGACGCCGGAAGTATCGAAAGGAGAAGTTCAGATGCCGCCCGCCACCGCCACGGAAGCGCCCCCCCTGGCCGACTCGCCGCCGACGGTGGAGGCGAGGACGGTCGAACTGCCCGCCGCCATGGACAGCGGGGCCCGGGCGCCCGGAGGCAAACTCGACATCTTTCTGGACACCACCGTCGACATCACCGCCAGCCTGGGCGAGGCCCGGCTGGTCGCCCGGGAATTCCTCCGGCTGGGTCCCGGTGCCGTCGTGGCGCTCAGCCGGCAGGCCGGCGAGCCGGTCGACCTCGTCGTCAACGGCGTCTGCTTCGCCACAGGCGACCTCGTGGTGGTAGGAGATCAACTGGGGATCCGCATCCGGGAGATCCTGAGCCCCGCCGAAGCCGGAGGCCCCGTGCCGCCGGCTTGACCCGCGGTTTTTCGGACAGGGTCGTAATCCTACAACGCCACTTGACGCCGTGCGCGGTGGGTCTCCTGACCCACCGCGGTCGCCGCGGCGACCGTCTTGGCGGCTGATTGAGGCACTTTCGCTGCGGGTCAGGAGACCCGCCGCGCACAGTGGCATTGTAGTATTACGGGGCCACGTCAACTTTTCCAACAGGCCGTCTCATTTTCGTCCACTTCGGCCGCTTCCAGACGCCTCCTCAAGCCCTCCATCGCATTCTTCGTTTGGCACGCCTTGTGCATATAGTAGTGCCGGGACCCGTACGGCATTGCCGACGGACCCGACCGGCCCTTGGTCAATCGGTCCGGGGGAGAGCGAAGCGGTGAGCCAGGTTCGTATCACGAAAGGCGTGGTGCCAGGGATGGTGCTCCTCGCGGGCGCCTTGGTCCTGGCGACGGTCCTATCGCCCGCTGCCGCCGAAACGCCCGCCCCCAACGGGAAAGCCTCGTCCGAGGCCGGCCTGGGCGACCTCGGCAAGAAGGACGAAAAGCTGCCCTCCGACCTTGGTCTCAAGGACCAGTCCGCCAGCCGGCTCCTCGGGCAATCGCTGGCCGCCGTGGCGGTCATCCTGGTCCTGGGCGGGGTGGGCCTGGTGGTCGTCAAACGCCTGATGCCTCGCATTGCCGCCGCCCGAGGCAAGCGGGTGCTCTTGCTGGAGACCTTTCACCTTGGCCCCCAGAGGGCCCTCCACCTGGTCCAGGTGGGCAACCGCAGCCTGCTCGTGGGGTCGTCGCGGGAGGGGCTGAATCTGCTCGCCGACGTCACCGAGGCCCTGCCCCCGCCCGAGATCGACCTGGGAGCGGCCCGGCCCAAGGCCAGGTTTGTCATCCCGCCGCTGGGAGAGAGCGGAGACGGCGGCCGCGAAGCAGGAGGCAAAGAGAATGATCATTAGACATGCAGCCATCGTCAGCGGAGTGGCCGCGGTGCTGCTGAGTGCGGCGCTCGCGCTGGCCGCCCCGTCCGGCGGCACGGCGGATTCCTCGATTCCCCTCGTGCCTCCGCCGCTACCGTCGTTCCCGTGGGATGTCCCCCCATCGCCGCTGCCGACCGCGCCGCTGTCGGCATCGCCCCTGACGGGGACCTCCGTCGCGCTGGCTGCTCCGGGTGGGGCCATGCCGGAGCTCGGCGACGTCCTGGCCATCGTGGACAAGGCGACCAGCAAGCCGGCGGACGAGGGCGCCAGCGACTACTCGACCCCGCTGAAACTGGCGATCGTCTTCACGGGCCTGGCCGTTCTGCCCGCCGCCCTGATGATGATGACGTCGTTTACGCGGATCATCATCGTCCTCTCGTTCATCCGGCGGGCCTTGACCACCCAGAACATCCCGCCGACCATCGCCGTCGTGGGGCTGGCGCTGTTCCTGACCCTCTTCACGATGGCCCCGACCTTCACCAAGGTCAACGCCGACGCCGTCCAGCCCTACCTGGCCGAGCAGATCAGTTTCCAGACGGCCGCCAACCGCGGGGTGGACGACCTGAAGGAGTTCATGATCCGCCAGACGCGGCGAAGCGACCTGGCGTTCTTCGTCGACCTGGCGAAGGTGCCCACCCCCAAGACGTCGGCCGATCTGCCGGCCTACGTGGCCATTCCGGCGTTCGCCATCAGCGAATTCCGCACTTCCTTCGAGATGGGGTGCCTGCTCTTTATCCCGTTCCTCCTCATCGACCTCGTGGTGGCGGGCATCCTGCTGAGCGCGGGCATGATGATGCTTCCGCCCGCCATCATCAGCCTGCCCCTGAAGATCATCCTCTTTGTGTTGGTGGATGGCTGGCGCTTGCTGGCCCAGAGCCTGGTGATGAGTTTCAATTAGCATTGTAGATGGGTCGCCGCGGCGACCCGGTTTATATCCAGGAGCAGACAATGGATGGCGACCTGGTCCTGTACCTGACGCGGCGGACGATGGAAACCGCCTTGCTCGTGGCGGGTCCGGTGCTCGTGGTCACGCTTGTCCTGGGCGCCCTGGTGGCGATGGTCCAGGCCGTCACGTCCCTGAAGGACATGACGATGGGCCTGGTCCTCAAACTGGCGGGCGTCGGGGTCACGATGCTCTTGACGGGAGGCTGGTCGATCCAGATCGCGGTGGACTTTACCCGCGAAGTCTTTGCCCATCTCCAGGCGCTAGGACACTGACGTGGAACCCGTGGTGGCGCGCGTCATCCCGTTTGTGCTGATCCTGGGCCGGATCTCGGCCTTCTTTGCGGTGCTGCCCCTCTGGAGCTTCCGCGGGGTGCCCATGCACATTCGCGCGGCCCTGGCGCTGATCGTCAGCCTGGTGTTCGCCTTCCTTCTGCCGGTCGCCCCGGCGACGGCGGTCCCCAACCATTTGCTTGGCGCCGCCCTGGTGCTCGTGCGTGAAATGCTGTGCGGCCTGGCCCTGGGGCTGGCGGTGGCGCTGGTCTTCGCGGCCATTCGGCAGACGGGCGAGATCATTCAGATACAGATGGGCCTGGCCGACGCGGAAATCATCGACCCCTTGAGCGGCAACGAGTCCGAGCCGGTGGGCCTGTTGTTCGAGATGGCCTTCCTGGTCCTCTTCCTAGCCGCCGGCGGACACCACCTGCTGCTGGCGATGATCATGCGCAGCTACGAAGTCTTCCCCATCGGCCAGACCCCTTCGGTGGCGGTCATGGCGAGCGCCATCCTTCAGGCCGGATCGCTGATGCTCGTGTTCGGATTGAAACTGGCGGCGCCCCTTCTGGCGGGGTTCCTTCTGCTGGCCGTGGCCTTGGCGGCGCTGGCCCGCGCGCTGCCGGAGATGAACATCCTGCTGGCCAGTCTGCCGCTGCGCGTGGGCCTGGGTTTTATCCTGGCGGCGGCGCTGGTGCCGGCGCTCGGCGACTTCACCGCCCAGATCGCCGACTGGCTCAACCGATTTCTGCCCGCGGCAGGCGCCTGACGACGAGGATGGGCGGTGGGGGCAGGGCATGCCGTGCCCCTGCCCCGAGGGATTACCAGGAGAAGGTAGGCTTCGATGGCGGACCGACCGGCCTCTGAAAGGACCGAACCCCCGACAGCCGAACGCCTGCGCAAGGCGCGGGAGCAGGGGGAGGTCCCGCAGAGCCAGGAACTCCTGTCGGCCCTCACCCTCGGCGCCATGATCGTCGTGGTCGGCCTGACGGCCACCGATCTCTGGCAATGGTTCAGCCTTCAGGTGGAGGAAGGCCTCTCGATGCCGCGGACCGGCGAGTTTAGCGCTGATACCTTCCTGCACCTGTTCAAGGAGAAGGCGGGGCAGGTGATGACGGTCCTCGCGCCGTTCCTGGCGGCCGCGTCCGGCATCTCCATTCTGGGCAGCGTCCTGGTGGGCGGCTGGAGCGTGTCGGCAAAGGCGCTGCGCTGGGACCTCTCGCGCCTGGCGCCCTCGACGGGCCTGCGGAGCCTGATCTCCGGTCCCTCCGTTGTCCACCTCCTGGTGTCGCTGGTGAAAATGGCGATCCTGGGAATCCTGACCGTCAATTACCTGCGGGACAAGATGGAGGTGTGCCTGGCGCTGGCCTCGTCGCCGCCGATGGCCGCTCTGGTGGTCTCCCTCCAACTGGTCCTTGGCCTCGTGGTGCGGATCACCATCGCCATGATGGCCATCGCCCTGGCCGACACGATCTACCAGAAGTGGCAGTACAAGCGCCAGCTCCGCATGACCCGCCAGGAAGTCAAGGAGGAGCGGCGCGAGCACGAGGGCTCGCCGCTGGTGAAGAACCGCATCCGGTCCCTCCACTTGGCGATCATGCGGCGGCGCATGATCCGCGACGTCGCCAAGGCCGACGTCGTGATCGCCAACCCCACGCACGTGGCCGTGGCCCTGAAATACGACGCCGGCGCGATGGCGGCCCCGGTCGTCCTCGCGAAGGGCGCCGAGCTGCTGTGCGAAAAGATCAAGCAGATGGCGCGCGAGCACAACGTGCCCGTCGTCGAGAGGCCGGAACTGGCCCGCGCGCTCTATGCCTCCGCCGAGGTGGGCCAGATGATCCCCGAACCGCTCTACGTGGCCGTGGCGGAAGTCCTGGCCATGATCTTCCGCATGAGGAAGCAGAGGTAGACGAGCGCATGGCAGCCGACAACACAAACCCGACCTCCTCGCTCCCCGGCGCCGGGTCTCCGTCGTTCCAGAAGCTCCTGGCGCGCAACGACATCCTCTTCGCCCTGGCCCTGGCGGTGGTGCTGACCACGCTGGTCATTCCGCTGCCGACGTTCCTGCTGGACCTCCTGTTGTCGCTCAGCATCGCCACGGCGGTGGCCACGATGGTCATCGTCCTGTCGGTCCGCGAAGCCATCGAGCTCTCGACGTTCCCGTCGCTCCTCCTGTTCGTGACCCTGTTCCGGCTCTCGCTGAACGTGGCCTCGACGCGCCTGATCCTGATCCAGGGCGACGCCGGGCAGATCATCCAGACCTTCGGCAACTTCGTGGTCGGCGGCAACCTGGTGATCGGCCTGGTGGTCTTCCTCATCCTGGTCATCATCCAGTTCGTGGTCATCACGAAGGGCGCCGAGCGGATCAGCGAGGTGGCGGCCCGATTCAACCTCGACGCGATGCCCGGCAAGCAGATGAGCATCGACGCCGATCTGAACGCGGGCCTGATCGGCGAAGAGGAGGCCCGCTACCGCCGCCAGAAGATCGTCCGCGAGAGCGAGTTCTACGGCGCGATGGACGGCGCCTCGAAGTTCATCCGCGGCGATGCCATCGCCGGCCTCATCATCGTTCTGGTGAACCTCGTCGGCGGCATGATCATGGGGCTGACGCGCGGCCTGACCGTGATGGAATCCATGAAGGTCTACTCGATCCTGGCGGTCGGCGACGGCCTCGTGACCCAGATACCCGCCGTCGTCATCGCGGCCGCGTCGGGGTTCCTGATCTCCAAGACCTCCAGCCAGATGAGCCTGAGCTTCGACCTCGCGCGGCAGTTGCTCTCCCGCAGCCGCCCGATCGGCATCGCCGCGTTCCTCCTGGGGGCGATGGTGTTCGTGCCGGGATTCCCCAAGATTCCGTTCGCGGTCATGGCCCTGGGCGCGGGACTGCTGGCGCGCCTGCTGCATCGCTACGAGCAGGAGGCCGAGCGGCAACAGCCGGTTCCGAAACCGGCGGCGCCGGAGGCCGAAACCGCCTCGGTCGAGGAGCTTCTCGAGATCGACCGCATCGCCGTCCTGGTCGGCCCGCGTCTCATTCGCACCGTTGATCCGCGCCGCAAGGACAGCCTCTTCCACCGCATCGGTCCGCTGCGGAAGCGCTTCGCCCAGGAGTACGGCCTGGTCCTGCCTCTCGTGCGCCTGCGCGATAACGTGGCCCTGGAACCGAACGCCTACGAAATCCGCCTGCACAACCACGTCGTGGCCGCGGGACGTCTGGAGCCCGAGAAGTTCCTGGCCATGGACCCCGGCACCGTCTCGAAACCCATGAAGGGGCAGGCCACCAAGGAGCCGGTCTTCAACCTTCCCGCCCTGTGGATCACCGCCGACCAGAAGGCCGAGGCCGAGCTGGCCGGCTACACCGTGGTGGACCCGGAATCGGTGCTCGTGACCCACCTGTCGGAAGCGCTCCGGCGCCACGCGCACGAGCTGCTGTCGCGCGACGACGTTCAGAAGCTCGTCGACCGCCTCCGCGAGAAGCACCCCACGCTCGTCAACGGCCTCGTGCCCGAGGGGGTGCCGATCGGCCTGTTGAGCCGCGTGCTCCAGAACCTCCTGCGCGACGGCATCCCGATCCGCAACCTGGCCCAGATCCTGGAGAGCCTGGGCGACCACGCCACACGGACGAAAGACCCGGCCCTCCTGACCGAGCTTGTGCGCAAGGTTCTCGTCCGGACCATCACCGAACAGCATACCGACGTGGCGGGGCGCATCATCGCCCTGGTGCTGGACCCCGCCCTGGAGTTTGAGATGCGGAGCACCATGCACCGGGAAGGCGAGGCCGAGTCGCTGTCGCTCGCGCCCGACCGGGCCCTGGAGTTGAGCCGCCGCCTCGGCGCCGCCTGGAACCAGGCGATGGCCGAGGGCAGCGACAAGACCGTCCTTCTGTGCGATTACCGGTTGCGGCCGCACCTGGCGGCGCTGCTGTCGCGCCAGTTGCCGCAGCTCCCGGTTCTGGCCTACGACGAGGTCGCCGTGGGAACCCAGGTCCAGACCGTGGCGACGGTTGCTCTGCCGCCGCTCCGGCCGGAACCGGGCGCGGACCCGGCGGGGGTCCGCCCCGACCGCCGCCCGCGGACCGGCCTGATCCCGGCCCCGGCGCGAGCATGAGACGTTGAGCGGAGAACGGCGTAATGCGGCGCGTGGCGATCTTCATCGCGGTGGCGGCCTTCTTCGGCCTCGGCATCGTCGGAGCGGCCAGCGGCGTCACGCCCTGGGTCTGCGCGATGCGGGCCGTGGCGGGCGCTGCTGTCCTGTATGTGCTGACCCGGCTGGCTACACGAATCTTCCTGGATATCGTTGTGGAGGCGGCGCTGGGTCGCTCCTCCGAGCCGCAGAGTACCAAGGACCGATCGCGTGAACGAGGAAACTAGCGGACAAGCCACCGGCATCCTCCCGGCCAAGACGCTTCAGGCCAAGGCGAGCGAAGCGTACGTGGCCCAGTCGCGCGACACGCGCGAGCAGGAGTGGATCACGAGCCACCTGCCGCTGGTGCGCCACGTCGTGCAGAAGATCGCCTCGTCGCTCCGGCGCCGCCCGGACTACGAGGAGTTGATCTCGGCCGGCACGCTGGGCCTCGTCAAGGCCGCCAGGGCCTACGATCCCGGCAAGCATGCGGAGTTCGCCACCTACGCCTACATCCGGATTCGCGGCGCGGTTCTCGACGAACTGCGAGGCCGGAGCTTCACGTCGCCGGCCGCCAACCGGTCCGTGCAAAAGGTCCGCGAGGCGTATGCCCTCTTCCACGCCGCCCAGGGCCGCCCTCCTTGCGACGAGGAGCTTGCCGCCCAGGCCGGCATGACCGTCGCGAGACTCTACCAGACGCTCGAGGACGCCCGCCGGCGTCACTTCCTTTCCATCCACAGCCTCAGCGAGGACCATCCCGAGCTCGGCGCCCTCCTGACGGCCGACGAGACGGACTCGCCCGCGCCCCAGGCCGAGCGGCGCGAACTCCTCGAACGCCTGACCCGGGCCATCCAGGCCATGCCCGAACGCGACCGCACCCTTATCCTGCTCTATTACGAGCGGGACCTGACCATGAAGGAGATTGCCGAGGTCCTGAACGTCACGGAGTCGCGGGTCAGCCAGATGCACGCCGGCGCCCTGTTCAGGCTCTCGATGAAACTCGGGGGTGCCTCATGACCAGTACCAATGACTATATCGTGCGGCCGCCGGAGGGACCGACCGGGGTGGCGCGTCCCGTTCCGGCGGGCGACAGCAGCGAAGACGCCCTCAAGCGGGATGCCAGGCGAAAGGGCCGGAAACCGCCTCGCCGAAGTGGGGGCACGGCGGCTGCCGTGGGTGCCGACCACGCCGCGACGCCGACCGCCCCGAGCGAGGCGAAGCCCAAGCCACCCGCCGATGGCGCCCACGTGGACTACTACGCCTAGTGCTCCGTCTCATGTGAAATGAGGGGTGCCACGGCTTGCTTGCAAGCCGTGCTGTTCGAGGCGCACTGGTTGCGAGCAACCAGTGGCACCCCTCGAATGGGAGGCGACGGAGCACTAGCACCGGTCGGCTGAACGAGGGAACGCCGCTATGGTGGAGATTCCGTCCGGGATCCTCAAGAAGAACCAGGTCCGGTTGGGCGGCGTGTTCAGCGCCGACGCGCCGGCCACCGCCGCCTCCGCCGCGGCCGGGCCCATGGCCCGCATCGTCGACCTCAAGGACGACTATGCCGTCATCGAGGTCCGGTGTGAGTGCGGGCGGTGCGCTTACGTTCGTTGCCGCTGGCAGGGCAAGGGCGCGGCAACGGTTCAGGAAAGGAAGCCCTAGTGCTCTCGCGCTTGTCAAGTGACGCGTGACGGAACACGAAAAAATACAAGTGGCATAAGGAGAAGGCTATGCAACGAATCGCGATCCCCATCCTGGGCCTGGCGGCCGCCTTGTGGTTCGCCGGGTGCACGCAGTTCTGGACCCGGCAGCCCCCGCCGCCGGCTGTCGAGGAGAAACCCAAGGCCCCCGAGACTCCCTACCTCCAGAAGGTCGGCGTGCAGCGGGAAACCGAAATGCCCCTGCCCACCGCCGTCGAGAACGCCCTCGTGATCCAGGACAAGTACACCCGGACGCTCGAGGACCTGGGCCGCGAGCAGCAGCGCAACCGCGACCTCTCCGATGACAACAAGAAACTCTCTGACAACGGTGCCAAGCTCCAGGCGGACCTGGCCAAGGCCCAGCAAGAACTCACCGAGGCCAACAACCTGCTCCTGCAAATGCGCCAGGAGTTGGAGAAATGGAAGACCGACATCCAGGGCTTCCGCGATGAGCTCCGGCGGGCCAACACGGTCCAGGTTGAGGCCCTCGCCAAGGTCCTGACCCTCCTCGGCGGCGAGGTGGCCAAGAGCCCGCTTGCCAGTGCCGAGAAGGCGCCCACGGCCGAGAAGCCGAACGCCCCGGAACCCACGACGTCCGTGGCGGCCGAGCCCAAACCGGCGGCGCCGGTGTCGGGAAGGCCGCCCATCCCCATCAAGGTCGACGCCGGCTCCCCAGCCGCGAAACTCTTTGGTCCTGGAAAGGAAGCCTCCCGTGGTGCGACCAAGTAGTGCGCCCATGCTCCGTGACTCGTCATCGGAGGGGTGGCATGCCACCACCCGTTCCCATCTGATGTGTAACGGAGCCGTGGCCGGCGTGCTGGTCATGGCCCTCGCCGCCCTGATCGGGTGCGTGCCCAGAACGCCGCCCCGCGGGATTGGGTGCTACATGGATCGCGACGCCCTGCCGGGAAGGGTGCAGCGCGTTCTCTTCGTCCCCCTGGCCGACGATGCGAACTGCCCGTCGGCGGCCGAGGGGATGACCCGCGCGCTCTACTCGGCCCTCCAGGACAGGCAGCTCTTCCACATCGGCATGCTGGCGCCCGCCGATACGCCCACCGAAGAACCGGCCGTCGACCCGCGCCGCGCCCTGGTCATGAAAGACCTGCTGCGGATGCGCCAGACGTCCAAGGGCGATGCGGCGCTGCTGGGCACCGTCAACCTGTTCAAGCCGTACCCCCAGATGCAGATCGGGGTGTGCCTGCGGCTGGTGGATCTGCGGGACGGCCGGGTCCTCTGGGCCATCGAGCACGTCTGGGATGCCACCGACCGGGTGACCCAGGAGCGGATGGAGATTTACTTCCACAAGCAGCGCGGCGAGGATTATGATCCGCTTGAATGGCGGTTGGCCACCGTCAGCCCGGGCGCGTTCCAACAGTTCGCGGCTTACGAGATGGCGGAGACGCTGCCGGACGGGGCGGGGAGTCCAGACGTCGGTCGCGAGGGGGCCGTCGAAAAAACTTTAGAAAAAATCCGCTCTTGGCGGAAAGAACTCTAATGTTTCTCGCCAGACGAGCGACAATGAGTCTGGTAGGTTGAGCGCAGCGGAGGCGTACCATGCACGTTGAGCCAGCAAGCGGCTATAAGCCCCCGGCGGTTCCAGACACCACCAAGGGGCTGGGCAAGGCTGACCCCCTCGCCCCCGATGCCGCCAGGGTAGCCGATAATACTCTCCCCTCTACGCAGGCCGAGGCTGCGGTATACGTCCGACTGGCCGCCAAGGTGCCCGAGATCAACCAGGACGCCGTTGCTGAGGCCCGGCGTCTGCTGGAATCGGGCGAGTTGGCCACCCCGGAAAGTATCCGTCGTGCGGCCGAGAGGATTCTGAGAGACGGAATCTAGGGTCTTCCATCCCAGCGCGGGCCACCCCATGACTTGTGGGGTGGCCTTTTTTATGCCCATCATATAGGGTACGTGAAAAGGGGCCTGTCCCATTTTCCTGGTAGTGCCATTGTCCACATAACACTTGTGGCACGGCCGGCTTGTCCGGCCGTGGCAGAGGGCCGGCCACATTCCCCACGGCCGGACAAGCCGGCCGTGCCACACCTGCCGGGATACGCTCAACACGCCCTGGGCGGGCCTCGCGGTTGGCATTACTTCCCACAGCACAATCGGCAGCGCACCGCCTTTTCCTCATGGCTACTGCCCTGCGTGTTAATATGGTGAGTCTGGGCAATCTGGAGATTTTTTTCAGGAAAGCGTTTAAGTTCTTGGCACCATCAATCGATAATGAATCCTACAGCGGAACCGCTCACGTTCCGCAGGTGGAACCATGAAACTCATAAACCATCGGGCCCAGCCGACGACAGACCACGGGTGGTGCGGGCGCTGGGGCTCGCACACGGCCAGAGATTCCTTAAGGAGAGTGAAGCATGCTTGCGATTAAGAACAACATCATTGCGGACAATGCACAGCGCCTGTTGGGTGTAAACTACGACGCCCTGGGCAAGTCGGTCCAGCGGTTGTCGTCGGGGCTCCGCATCAACAGCGCCGCGGACGATGCGGCTGGCTTGGCCGTCCGCGAGCTGCTGCGGGCGGACGTCCGCGTTCTGAGGCAGGCCGCCCGGAACGCCCAGGATGCGATCAGCATGATTCAGACCGGCGAGCAGGCCCTCCAGGTCGTCGATAACCTGCTCATCCGCATGAAGGAGCTGGCCGAGCAGGCCGCGACCGGCTCGTACACGACGACCCAGCGGGCCACGATGAACGATGAGTTCGGCCGCATGCGCGACGAGATCACCCGTATCGCCACGTCGACCACGTTCAACGGCGTGGAGATGCTCAACAGCGCCAGCGGCTCCCTGAGCATCCACATCGGCACGGGCAACGTGGCCAACGTCGACAAGGTCACTGTCACCCTGGCGGATACCACGGCCACCGGGCTCGGCGTCAACACGCTCGACATCTCGACGCAGAGCGCCGCCGCCAGCGCCCTGGCGACCGTGAGCACCGCGATCCAGACCAAGGACGACGCCCGCGCCCTGTTCGGTTCCATGATCAACCGGTTCGAGGCCACGGT
>JAPLML010000198.1 GCA_026387055.1 Planctomycetota bacterium
GCGAAGGCCAGGATCGCCGGGGCGTGTTTCAGGATGCCGCCGATGGCGGCGAGCGCCATGTCCGAGAGGCCCGCGTACCCCTTGCCCGCGAACAGCGGCTTGCCGCCCTTCCACAGCGAGAAGTGGGTGTGCATGCCGGAGACGTTGTCCTGGAAGATCGGCTTGGGCATGAAGGTCACGGTCTTGCCGTGCTTCTTGGCAACGTTCTTACAGATGTACTTGTACCACATGAGCTGGTCGGCCATCTTCAGGAGGTTCATGAACCTCATGTCGATTTCGCTCTGGCCGGCCGTGGCCACCTCGTGGTGGTGGGCCTCGACCACGATGCCCACCTGGCGCATCTCGTACACCATGTCGGCCCGGATGTCGCCGAGCGTGTCGGTGGGGCTGACCGGGAAGTAGCCGCCCTTGAAGCTCGGCTTGTAGCCCAGGTTGGGCTCCTCGAAGCGGGCGGTGTTCCAGGCGCCCTCGTTCGAGTCGATCTCGTAGATGCCGCGGTGCTGGTTCTGCTCGTACCGGACCTCATCGAAGATGAAGAACTCCGGCTCCGGCCCGATGAAGCAGGTGTCGGCGACGCCCGTCTTCCTCAGCCAGGCCTCGGCCTTCCGCGCGACGTACCGCGGGTCCCGGCTGTAGTCCTCTTTGGTGATCGGGTCGATGATGTTCGCGATCACGCTGACCGTGGGCCGGGCGAAGAAGGGGTCCATGCAGGTGGTGCCCGCATCGGGCACGGCCAGCATGTCCGACATGTGGATGCCCTGCCAGCCGCGGATCGAGGACCCGTCAAATCCCAGGCCGTCCACGAACGTGTCCTCGTCGAGGACCTCGGTCGGGAAGGAACAGTGCTGCCAGGTGCCGAGAAGATCGACGAACTTGAGGTCGATCATCTCGGCCCCGACCTTCTTGGCGTAGGCGAAGAAGTCCTTGGGTGTCATCCGACGCTCCTTATGCAATCACGTACCCTTGGTTGGTGCTGCTTGTCGCCCCCGCCAGCCCCAGACCCTCTGGCGCCCGGACGCGCACAATAGACCCTGATGAGCAATTGCCATGCCAACGACGAAGGACGTTCCCAAGTGCATGCAAGGCATGGACTTAGCGGGAACTGGCCTTAGAAGGACGCGGCACAGTATCCTACCGTAGGGTAGGATTGCCTCAGGAAATCATACCTATGGGTAGGATCTTGTGGCGACGGTCAGCCGATGGCTACGCCGTCCGTCTCGCCCGTGCGGAGGCGGATGCACTCCTTCAAGTCGAGGATGAAGATCTTCCCGTCGCCGATCTGGCCCGTCCTGGCGCCCGCCGTGATCGCCTCGATCGTCGGCTGAACGTACGCGTCGTTCACGGCGATCTCGAGCTTCACCTTCCTCAAGAGGCTCCCGGCCTCCTTGTGGCTGCGGTAGACCTCGGCGATCCCCTTCTGCCGGCCTCGCCCCATCACGTTCGAGACCGTGACCAGGTGGATCTCCTTCTGCGTCAGCCGCTCGAGCACGTCGTCGAGGCGGTCCGGTTGAATAATCGCAATCACATATTTCATGATCGCTGCTCCTAATCGATGAGGGTGTACCCGGCTTCGCGGTGCTCGGTGAGGTCCAGCCCGACGCGTTCCTCGTGTTCCTCAACACGCAGCGGTGTGACGGCGTTGACCACCCTCAAGAGGACGAGCGACCCGACGAACGAGAAGACCATCGTCACGCCGACCGCGGCCGCCTGCACGAGGAGCTGCTTCGGGTTGCCGGCGAAGAGGCCGTCGTTCCCGCCGGGGTTGACGGCCTTCGTGGCCCACAGGCCCGTGGCCAGCGCGCCCCAGATGCCGCCGATGCCGTGCACGCCGAAGGCGTCGAGCGAGTCGTCGTAGCCCAGCTTGGCCTTGATGAGGGTCACGAAAATCCAGCAGATGACGCCCGCGCCGACGCCGATGCCCATGGCCCCGAGCGGCGTCACGAAGCCGGAGGCCGGCGTGATGGCCACGAGGCCCGCCACCGCACCCGTGATCATCCCCAGGACCGTCGGCCGCCCGTGATAGAACCAGTCCATAACGGACCAGGTCATCCCCGCCGCCGCAGTGGCCAGGTGCGTGGCTACGAAGGCGCTCGCCGCCAGACCCGAGGCGCCCAGGGCGCTCGCCGAATTGAAGCCGAACCAGCCGAACCAGAGCAGGCCCGCCCCCAGCACCGCCAGTGGCAGGCTGTGCGGCGGCGACATGCGGTCCGGGAAGCCCTGGCGTTTTCCAAGGAAAAGCGCCGCCGCCAGGGCCGACATGCCCGCGTTGATGTGGACCACCGTGCCGCCGGCGAAGTCGAGGGCCCCGAGGCCCTTGGCGCCGAGCCAGCCTCCCGAGCCCCAGACCCAGTGGGCCACCGGGTCGTAAATGAGCGTTGCCCAGAGGAGCGAGAAGAGGCAGAACGCGCCGAACCGCATCCGCTCGGCGAACGCGCCGAGGATGAGGGCGGGCGTGATCACGGCAAACATCGCCTGGAAGATCATGAACGCGCTCGCGGGGATCGTGGCC
>JAPLML010000118.1 GCA_026387055.1 Planctomycetota bacterium
TCGGGAATGGGGGTGATTGAGGCTGCTGGGGGTTATTATCGACGACCGGGGGGCGTAGTCAAGGACTATGGCGGCAGGCTCAGGGCGGCAGCCGTGTAGGGTGGGTGCTCTGCACCCACCTCCATTTCCCGCGGCGACCCCAACGTCCGGTGCGTGCGGAGCACGCACCCTACGCCTGCGGGGGCGTCTCGGCCGGTGCGGCAGGGGCAGGGGCGGACGGGGCGGCGGCGGCGACCTTCGGCTTGCCCGCGCGGTAGTCCTCGGGCATGGGTTCCGGCACCGTCTGGAGCAGGCGGTCGATGATCTTCTCGGTCGTGATCCCTTCGGCGTCGGCGGTGAAGTTCGTGAACAGCCGGTGCCTGAAGACCGGGTGCGCGATCTTGCGGACGTCGTCGCAAGTGACATTCAGGCGCCCGCCAAGGATCGCGCGGGCCTTCGCACCGAGGATGAGGTATTGCGCGGCGCGCGGCCCGGCCCCCCACGTCAGCCACTCGTTGATGAACTGCGGCGCTTCGGCCGTGCCGGGGCGGGTGGCCCGCGCGAGGTTCACCGCGTAGTCGATGACGTGCTCCGACACGGGCACGCGGCGCACGATCTTCTGGATCCCCAGGATGTCCTTGCCGCCGAGGACGAACCGCAGGTCGTAGTTCAGCTCGGTCGTGGTCGTCCTGACGATCGTGCGCTCGTCGTCGCGCGGCGGGTAGCCGACGTTCACCATGAACATGAAGCGGTCGAGCTGGGCCTCGGGCAGCGGGTAGGTGCCTTCCTGCTCGATCGGATTCTGCGTGGCGAGGACGAAGAACGGGAGGTCGAGCGGGTACGTGTTGCCGCCGGCCGTCACGTGGTATTCCTGCATGGCCTGGAGGAGGGCGGCCTGGGTTTTCGGCGGGGTGCGGTTGATCTCGTCGGCCAGGATGATGTTGCCGAAGATGGGCCCGCGGATGAAGCGGAAGCTCCGCTCGCCCGTGGTCCGGTTCTCCTCGATGACGTCGGTGCCCGTGATGTCCGACGGCATGAGATCCGGCGTGAACTGGATGCGGTTGAACTTGAGCTTCAGAACGTTCGCGATCGTCGATATGAGCAGCGTCTTGGCCAGCCCCGGCACGCCGACCATCAGGCAGTGGCCGCGCGAGAACATCGCCAGGAGGAGTTGCTCGATCACCTGGTCCTGACCGATGATGACCTTGTGGATTTCCTGCAAGAGGAGGTTGCGGGCCTTGCCGAGTTGCTCGACGACGGTGAGTTCTTCGGGCGTGTGGGTTACTTTCTCAGCCAATTAAGATGTCCTCCTACCTCTCACTTAACCGCCGGTGAATACACAACCCTTAATTAGCCCCCGGTGAATACACCGGGGGCATTAGCACGCGCAACCTTGTTACGCCCGCCCCGCCGTGTGTTCACGGCGGGCGAAATAAGTGATGGCGGGCGAAATAAGTGATGGCGGCCCAAATAAGTGATGGCGGGCGAATTAGTGCGTCATCGCGTAAACGAGAATGTTGATGCCCAGCCGCAGGGCATCGGCGCCCGCGTACTCGCGGGCGTACGGATTCGGGGCGCCCGACCAGCCGTTCACGAATCCGTACGGGCTGTAAATGACCCGGAGCTGGTTCTCGATGCTCACGCCCTCGAGGGCCGGCGTGTTCATGCCGGGGTGATCGTGCAGCACCAGGGGCGTGTAATCGACCTTCTGGATCGGGAAGACGCTCCGGTAGACCGGGTGATCGAGCGCGAGGCGGCCCAGCTTCTGGTCCGGCAGGACCCGGGCGATCTCGCGGCGGAAGGCGTCGTCGAAGGCCTTGCGGCCGCAGCAGGAGTTGGCCACGAGCACGCCGCCCGCCGCCAGGTACCGCCTCAGGTTGTTGACTTCCTCTTCGGCCAGCGTGAAGTTCTGGTGGCCGGTCATGTACAGGATCGGGTGCGCGAAGGCGTCGATGCTCTTCAGGTCCACGTTCTCTTTCTTGAACTGGACCTCGACGGTCGTGTTCTCCGAGAGGTGTTTCAGGAGCGACGCCAGGCTCGCGGGCTGCGTGTCCCAGTCGCCGTCATGGACCACCTGGGCGATGACGAGTTGGTCGCGCGTGGCCTCGCCCTTCTGGTGATAGATCTTCTCGGTCGAGAGGAACCGGCCCAGTTCGTACGTCGCCAGGCAGTAGGTGATGATGTTGGCGCCGAGCTTGCGGGAATCGGCCGGCATGATGCGCTTGCCGCCCTCGTGGAGGTGGCCGTCCCATCCGCAGGACATGTCGTACCCGCCGCCGTAGATGACGGCCGCGCGGCAACCGATAGACACGGCCTCCAGGCGCGGCGCCTCGTCGCTCTCCTTCTCGGCGATCTTGCAGCGGTTGCTGGTGATGGGGTAGAACGAGGAGTACAGCGGATGGTCGGCCGGGATCGGCGCCATCGGCCGCTTCGGGAATATCCGCTGGACCATCTCGCGGAACGCGGCGTCGAACTTCGCCGATCCGCAGCAGGCGTCGCCGACGATCGTCCCGCCGTCGTTGCAGAACTGGCGTAGCTTGGCGAGCGTCTCGTCGCTCAGGCTGAAGGCGTCGTGGCCCGTAAAGTACAGGATCGGCAGTTCCGTCGGGTTGAAGGAGAACCCCGCCAGGTCGGTGTCGGCGGCGCGGTAACGGATGTGAAGCTGCTGGTTGGTCCACTGGAGCAGGTTGCGGATGTCGGCCGGGTCGGTCATCCAGTCGCGGTAGCTTGAGCGCTGCCCGTTTTCGGTCGCCCACTTGACGTCGCCCAGGATGACCTTGCCCACGAGCGCGGGGGGAGACGGCTCGCGCTTCTTCTCGCTCCGCCTCAGCGGCGTGGCGGGCAGGGGGAGGGGCGGGAACGACTCGCCGCCCGTGCGGCGCTCCGGCTTCGCGGGCGGCGGCGGACCGCAGGTCCGCGTCTGGGCGCCGACCTCGACCGCCACCGACGCGAGGAAGGCCGCCGCCATCAGCAAGGCGGCGATGCGAGCGAACCGGCCCATCTCACGGCGAGAAAGGGACATGGTTACTCCTCCTGAGGCCGACCGCGCCGGGTCTCGTCGTCCGGCGTGGACCCTGCCCGGTCAGCGCCCGATACTTTAATCGACAAAATTCTCTATGCGTACCGCCTAAAATCGGAGGGGCCGCGAGCGCGCCTGCATCTTCGGCGCCCACGAGATTATACTGTCAGAAGGCGGCTATTGTTGCCGAAAAAGTGCACGAAAGGTAAGGCTCAGCACTCCTTCTCAGGGGTCATGCCTTCGCAACGGCGCGAAAGCATGGCACCCACAGAAAAAAACGGAGCCGGGTCGGCCCCGCGCCGGCCCGGCTCCCTGCCCGACTGCCAACGTCCTGCGATTCCGACCTCCCCTGTTAGGGGCTGCCAGCCCGCCCTGGGCGGGCTAGAGCCCGAGTTCCTCCATGAGCCGCTCAACAGTCCCGTTGATGCGTTCCGGCGTCTCAAGTTTCCCTTGAGCAATCAACTCACGCATCTGCTGGACCAGGTCGAAGCGGATATCCGGCAACCGGCTGACCCTCGCCAGCAGGCGGAGCGTCTCGGCGGCGTCCGGTGCCTCGGCAAACGGCGGCGGTTGAGTCTCGCCGAAGGCTGGCTGCTCGTCCATCTCATGCGGCATGAGTTCGCGCTCATCGTCGTTCATCGCTTATTGCTCCCGCAACTTCCATTACCTTGAATCATTCCTCCCCTTGCACCTAACCTATCGACTCATCCGCGAGGGGGCTTGAGGAGATGCCTTTGGGGGCCTTGTTGACTTAACTCCTTGTAATATAAGAGGTTACGCATGCGCGAGCGTTTGAGCCATACTGGTCGTCGAGAAAATTCCCGTACGGAAAACAGCATTATTTGTTCGCTGAATTTGCTAGGTTCCCCAGCTTAACATTGGCCCGTTTTCGGGTGCCGCGGCCGGTTGGATGCCAGTGCTCCGACGCTCGCCACTTGAGGCGTGCCACAGTTTCCCATTTCACGATGGAATTCGGTTGCTCCCGGCGTTAAGTTTACGGCCTTATGATGCCGCCGCGGCGAGCATTTTGTCCGGGTCCCATGCCAAAGGAGAGTCCTGATGCCGTTGATTGACATGCCTCTGGAGAAACTCAAGGTCTACACTCCGGCGCTGACGCGCCGCAAGGATTTCGCAACCTTCTGGGCCGGCGTGACCCGTGCAGCCCTCAAGCAGCCGCTCCGCGCCACGCTCACGCCCGAGAAGTATCCGGCGAAGGGCGTGCGCGTGTCGGCGGCGAGCTATGACGGGTTTGAGTGCGGACGGGTCGCGGGGTGGCTCCTTGAGCCCGAGAGGCCCGGCCGGTATCCGGCGCTGGTGGTTTATCACGGTTACAGCGGGTGCTCGCCCTGCGTCTTCAACCTGCTGCTCTGGGCGCTTCAGGGCTTCGTGGTGCTGGCGGTCGATTGCCGGGGCCAGAACGGCCGGAGCACGGATGCCGCCGCCTACCCCGAGGGTCACCGGCCCGGCTACATGACCGCGGGCATCCTCGATAAGAACGCTTACTATTATCGCTATGTCTATGCCGACGGCGTGCGGGCGGTCGAGCTGGCGGCGTCGCTGGAATCGGTGGACCCGCATCGCATCGGCGTGACGGGCGTCAGCCAGGGCGGGGGCCTGGCGCTGGCGGCGGCGGCGCTGGCGCCCGACCGCGTGAAGTTCGCGGCCCCGTGCGTCCCTTACCTCTGCCATTACCGGCGGGCCGTCGACATCGCCGAGTACCCGTACCGCGAGATCGCCGACTACCTGCGGGCCTGGCCGCAGCGGTACGACCGCGTTATGGAAACACTCTCATACTTCGATAATATGAACCTGGCCGGCCGGATCCGGGGCAGGGTGCTGATCTCGGTCGGGCTGTGCGACCTCATCTGCCCGCCCTCGACCATCTTCGCCGTGATCAACCGGATGAAGTGCAAGCGCGAGGTCGTCGTTTACCCGTGCAGCGGGCACGAGGAGAACGACGACTGGCGCGAGCGCCTGTTCGGCTTCATGATGGCGGGCCTGGGGTCGGCCTGACGCGGCCGGGGATTGCGTCGCCGCGCGGTTGTCGATACGATGACGCCTGACGTAGCGCTCGGACAGGAGTGCGGCGCGGCGGGCAGCCTTGCGCGCCGCGCCGAACGTGCAGTAGTCGACCCTCTCCCGTGGCGGGAGAGGGGCGCAACGAAGGAGCCGCCAAGCCATGATCGACGGTGTCCGAGTCACCCGGCTGAAACCCATCGCCGACGAGCGCGGCCGCCTGATGGAGATGTTTCGCTCGGACGAGCCGGACTTCCAGAAGTTCGGCCAGGTCTACCTGACCACGGCCTATCCCGGCGTGGTCAAGGCGTGGCACTATCACAAGCAGCAGGCCGACAATTTCGTGTGCGTGCAGGGGATGATGAAGGTGGCGCTGTACGACGCCCGCGAGGGGTCGCCGAGCCGGGGCGAGGTCAACGAGTTCTTCCTGGGTGTGTGGAACCCGATCCGCCTCCACATTCCGGCGGGCGTGTATCACGGCTTCAAGTGCATCTCGACCTCCGAGGCGATGATCATCAACACGCCGACCGAGCCGTACAACCGCCAAGAGCCCGACGAGTACCGCCTGCCCGCCCACACCGCCGAGATTCCGTACGACTGGGCGCGGCAGGACAAGTGAGGCGATTGCGAATTGCGGATTGGCGAACGAGGCTGATGGCGGTGTGCCACGGCTGGCTTGTCCGGCTGTGCTCTTGAACGCGGATATGTAGGGTGCGTGCCCTGCACGCGCCGGAAACCATCAAGAAAGAAGGGGGAAGCCATGTCGAGTTCAGACAGCCAGATGCAGCAGGCCGGTTCGGCGCAGCCGCCTGGTGCGGCGACGAATGCAGCGGAGTTCTTCGTCCCGTACAAGAATGGCTATGCCCTGGCGGCGTACTACTTGGGCATCTTTGCTTTCATCCCCGGCATCGGCATCTTGCTCGGGGTTCCTGCCTTCATCCTGGGCCTCAAGGGCCGCAAGCTTGCGGTGAAGTACCCGCAAGCGCGGGGAAAGGCCCATGCATGGGTGGGCATCATCATGGGCGGGCTTTTCGGCCTAGGCCAGCTCCTGGTGCTCGCCCTTGTGGTCTTGCTTCTGGTTCTCCACAGATGGGGGCGATAGCACTCTGTGGAGCACGCAGGGTGCGCGCTGTTCACGCACCAGACACGTTGACCGCGACAGTGGGGAGCGAGGGGCGTTGTGCTCGGAGCGTGATTACTGCCAGTAACCTTGAGAACCCATGCGCTACCGCACGGCTTCAGGCCCACAAGCCGAATACGAACCTGGATCACGCGGCCGGGTCCTGCGCAACCGCCTGGGCATCAAGCAGGCTCGGATGATGGCCCGGCAGGAATATGAGGCCCTTCTTCGTGCCAGGGCAAAGTACCTGGGCATAATCACGGAGCAAACACGGTTTACGGCGGCGATTCTTTGCCGCATGCACAAGGACTGGCTTGGTAACCTGTATGAGTGGGCAGGGCAGTATCGCACCGTGGAAGTGCGGAAAGGCGGCTTCGCTTGGCCTCCGGCGTACCTCGTTGAACACCATCTGCGGCGACTTGAGGAGGCGCAACTCCGTCGCTGTACGCCGTGTCGGCCTGGGCCGCTGCCCCATGTGGCTCGCACGATGGCGGAGGTCCATGGCGAGCTGCTCTTGATTCACCCTTTCCGAGAAGGCAACGGTCGGCTGGCTCGCTGGCTGGCGGATCTCATGGCGCTTCAGGCCGCCAGGCCCATGCCTGACTATGGATTCACGGGTCGCGTGTCGCGGGCGAGAAGACGGCAGTATCTGGAAGCAGTGCAGCGCGCCTATTGGCGCGAGGATGACTTGCTTGCGGCCTTCTTCGCGGAGAGTTTGGTGCGTGGCGAGCGGCTGGCCTGAGTCTTGCGTTCGGGGCGGTATCCTTCAAACGCGCAGGAATCCAGCGTGCTGGCGGCAAGCCTTCGCCGGAGGTCTTTCTCGTTGCGCAGATACGGGTTCGTCTGAGACAACGGCTTCATGGCGTCTGATCCTGTTTCTGGCCTGGGGCAGGTAACCCGGCCCAGGTACGCAGCCATCGTTACACAAAGTATACGGTAAGAGATGCACGGTACCAAGGACAATCCTGTTGCTGAACCCATCATCCTCGCCACGTGGACGTTCGGCCAGATCGCCGTTCGCGCCGGGTGGCCGCACCTGGCGCCCGGCGGCGGGAGCCTCGATGCCGTCGAGCAGGGCTGCCGCGCGGTCGAGGCCGACCCCGAGGTCATGACCGTCGGCTACGGCGGCTATCCCGATGCGGCGGGCGAGGTGACGGTCGATGCTGCGATCATGCGGTCGCCCGCCGAGTGCGGCGCGGTCTGCGGCGTGAAGGGGTTCATGCACCCGGTGTCCATCGCGCGGCTGGTCATGGCGAAAACGCCGCACGTCATGCTGGTCGGTCCGGGGGCCGAGGCCTTCGCGCGCCGCCAGGGGATGCAACCGACGGACCTTCTGACCGAGGCGGCGCGCGAGGCGTGGGAGACGTGGCGGCAAGAGCACCCCGAAGTCGATCCCCGTCGCAGCGCGGCAGGTCAGAGCCCCGCCGCGCAAGACGCGGAAGGGGGCGAGGCCCCTCAAAGCGAAGGAGCGGCGGGTCTTCGACCTGCGGCGCCGGGCGAGCCTTCCCACGACACCGTGGGCGTGCTCGCCCTCGATTCAGGCGGTGTGCTGGCCGGCGCCTGTTCGACCAGCGGTCTGGCGTTCAAGCTCCCCGGCCGCGTGGGCGACTCGCCCATCATCGGCCACGGCCTTTACGTCGATCCGCAGTATGGAGCGGCTGTGGCCACGGGCGTGGGGGAACTGGTGATGGCCGTCTGCGGCACGTTCCTCGCGGTTGAGGAAATGCGGCGCGGCGCGTCACCGGCCGAGGCGGCCATGGTCGTGATGCGGCGGATTGCCGAGAGCCGCAAGCTCAAGGCCACCGACCAGGTGGGCCTCATCGCGCTTGCCCCGACGGGGGAGTGGAGCAGCGCCGCGCTGCGGCCGGGGTTCCGCGTAGCCGTCAGGACCCCGGAGCGCGACGAGCTGCTTGATTGCCCGCACGTCCTGTTCCCGTAGGCCGCGGCAACGCTTTGCGTCGAGCCCGCCGCGGAAGCGGCGGGAGACGTAAGAGGGGAGCATCTCCCGCCGCTCCCGCGGCGGGCTCGTAAGCTCACGAGTTGCCCCCCTGACCGGTTACGTGAGCGCCTCGACGACCACGCGGCGCATCGTCTCGACGGGGGCGGGGCGGCCGGTCCAGAGCTCGAACTGCTCGACCGCCTGGCGGATGAAGTGGTCGATGCCCGCCACCGTGCGGCAGCCGGCGGCGCGGGCTTCCTTGACGAGGCGCGTTTCGAGCGGGTTATAGACCGCGTCGTAGACGACCATGCCGGGGCGGAGCAGCGCCGCGGGCGCCGGCGAGGCGTCGGTCCTCGGATGCATGCCGACGGGGGTGCAGTTGAGGAGGATGTCC
>JAPLML010000579.1 GCA_026387055.1 Planctomycetota bacterium
TTCGGCGCCGCACTCGGCGCGCGCGGTTCTCGCGGCGGCACTCGTCCACCGGATGGTTCCAGTGGGTCGGGCGCTGCCGCGGCTTCTCGCGATCGGCCTCCGGCGGCGGTTGTGACATCGACCTTTACCTTCCTGTCGGGGCACGGCGTGCCGTGCCCCTCCCACTAACGACACACGCGCCCCGCAAGCGAGGCGGCTAAATGGGCGCGCCAGTATTCGCGGTCTTGCCCCGCCCGAGAATCGCCAGGAGCCCCACGCCGCCCAACACCGCCAGCGGCGGCATCACCACCAACCGGTCCGGCGGCGCCGACCCCAGCACCGCTTGCACGAGCGTCAGCCACAGGGGCGCCAGAAGCAACCAGACCAGAACCGCACGCTCTCGCCGCAGGGCCCAGACGCCGAGGAGCGCCAGAACCGCCGTCGGCAGGAGGCTGGTGTACCCCGCCGCCGGATGAACCGGCCCCTCGTCCTCCGCCAGCATCGGCCCGGGAGACCAGAGCCGTCCGGCCCTCAGCGCCGCCTCTTTGAGCCACGCCGCCGGGTGCTCGGCCATCAGGCCCGCCGCCGACCTCAGATAAGACACGTCCTGCCGGATCTCGTCAAGCCCCTTCGCTTCGCCGACAGGCTCCTGCTTCCCCGCTTCGCCGCCCGTTCCCCTTAGCCCCTCCGTGCCGCCGTAGAGCTTCGCGCCGGTGTCGGTCGTCAGAACGGGCACGCCGAGCCGCAGCGCGTTTCGCGCCGCCCAAGGCGCGAGGCAAACCACGAGGACGGCTGTCCCTACAGCCCATCCTGCGAGGATCCGCCGACACCGGCGGGCCACGATGGCCGCCACTCCCGCCGGGATCGCCAGCCCGGCCGCCCACGGCTGAAGATACGCCGCCGCTGCCAGTGCCACTCCGGTCGCCGCAGCCCAGAACCACGCCCATCGGCTCGACGCCGCCGACACCAGGAACTCCAGCCCAAGCGCCATCGCCGCCGCCAGCGCCAGCCCCGTCGGCACGACAGGCACCGCCAAGGCCGCAAAGTAAACCTGGTACGGATCGAAGGCAACCAGGGCCACAGCCGCCAAGCCCGCCCACAGGCCCGCCAGCCTGACCGCCGCCCATCCCACGACGATCAGCGCAGCCGCGCCGCAGATCGACTGAAACACCGTCAGCCCGCGAAGGGACGTGGCTGTCAGCCTGGCGGCCGCCGACACCAGCACCGGGTACCCCGGCATCCGCCAAGCGACTCTCGGCAAGCCAAGCGGATCCTGGGCGAGGACAAACCCCTTGCCCTCCGTAACGCTCTTCCCGATGGCCAGGAATTCGTCGGATCCCGGCGGCTGCGCCGCCTGGCCCTCGCCGATCATCAGGGCAAGCGCCACCCGCACCACAAGCCCCAGCGCCACCAAGGCCACGATCATCAGGCGCGCGGCAGGCTTGCGCGGCGCGGATTCGGGTTGCTCTGACATAGGCCGACCGACCCCCTGAACCGCGACATCGTATCGGCCGGCAGGGAGGAAATCAAGGCGAACGGCCCGGCCAGGGCGGGCGGGACGCGACTTCGTCGCAGAGTCGGGTGGGCGGCGGAGCCTGAGAGCATGCCGGGCATCTACCCCTTTCGTCGCTGGTCATTCCGTCTGCCGCGCGGCCGATCTCTGCTCGCGATGGCGTTCCGCTTCCAGAAGACTCTCTTTGACTTGCGCAAATCTCGCTTCCTGCCCCTCTTGCACGGACCAGCGCTCAGCTTCCGCCAAGTCAACGTCGGTGTGCTCGACCACAAGGCGCGCCTGCTCAAGACATTGGCGATCGTTGAAATAATAGTAGTTCGCCAATCTGTCCTTCGCACAATCGGTGGGAGAGATGAGACGCAAAGTTCCCGTCGGGAACACAAGTTCGCAGATCTGCTTGACAGGTTCGCGGCCAACGGCAAGCGGCGGCGTCCGTATGTCCACCCATACCGGAGATTCGGGGTGCTTGAACAGGCGGCCGTGATGCTCGAAGCCTATCTCCAAGAGAGCCGCCGACACCTTGCGGCGATCCACAAACACCTCCGGCACGAAATCGAGGTCGCCGGAAACGTATGCATTTCTGGCGTAGATCGTAACGCACATTCCTCCCGAGAGAACCACTCGGATGCCCCTCTCCCGAAGGTGCTGGCCCACGAACGCCGCAAGCTCCGCTTCGGTCATCTCACGGACGGGTTTCACAGTGGCTTGCCTGCCATTCGCGGCCGCTGCCTTTGCATGAGAAGCGATTGCCGTTCGGCGTCGGGATAGAAGGTCAGGGCCCTCGCCAGCAGGGTCTGGAGTTCCGCCAAGAAGGGATACTTGGGGTTGAACCTGTACAGCCGAGTGCGACCAAGACGCCGGCTATAGACCACTCCGCCCGCCTCGAGCCGCTCCAGTTGCTTCTGCATGGCGCTGAACGTTGATCCCCAGGTCCTTGCCATTTGCCTCGGATAACCTTCTCCCAGGCAGTACAGGTACAGCAGCGCCCTTTCCGCATCTTGTGACCCCAGCAACGGCTCCAACATGGCTTCGCCCTTGGCAGAACTTCGACCCCCAGTAGAGGTTACATGACCTCTCTTGGCGGTCATTATATCGGCTCTTCGAGCCCCGACAAGCATATAATTCGGAGGTCAGCGGGAGAAAAACCACCGGTGGGGGCCGCGCCGCCCGCTCAGCTAAGAGCCTATCCGAATAACCCGCTCCTCGGGGTGCCACGGCTTGCTTGCAAGCCGTGATTCCCGGCGCACTGGTTGCAAGCAACCAGTGGCACCCCTCCTGGGATGAGCATGTGGTTATTCAGATAGACTCTAAGGGTTGCCGGGCGCCTTGAGGAGCCAAAGGCCTTCCTCCGGCCGGTATGGGTCGGCCTGGTGATAGACCCGCACCAGACCTGGGACGGTCTCGAGTTGCGGCAGATACCTGTCGTCGGTGATGACGTAGAAGGCCTGCCCGGCAGCCATCTGCTTCTCGGCACCGGCCGGGTCCGCCAGCGGGGGCATGGGGCGCGCCACATAGAAGACCACGGAGCTGCTCGTGCCGCGATAGGCGAAGAGCGACACACCATCGGGCACGGTCTCGCGGACATGACGAGCGAAGTCGACCGCACGGCTGGACCGCTCGATCGGACCGATCAGCGCGGAACCGGCCCACAGGAACGTTGCCGCGAACGTCGCCAGGAGAACCGCCAAGCTCCCCACCAGGCGCCGGCGCGACGCCAGGACCCAGGCCAGGGCACCGCCCACGATGCTCATCGCCCCCAGGACGGCCATCGGCCGGAGCACCCCCGGCGTTACCAGTCGCGCCGCCGTCCCTCGAAACCTATCGAAGAAGGCCGGTTGCGCCAGGTAGAGCGCGTACGCCGCCAGGCACAGAACGCCCAGACCCACGAAGAACACTCCGTGGCCCGCAAGGAGCCGCGCCCGCGTCTGCGACGCGCCCCCGCCTGCCTGCGCCACCACCTCACGCAGCGCCAGGGCCGTGAACACCGCGGCGGCCGGGAACAGGGGAAGGATGTAGTGGTCTTGCTTACCCGCTGACAGGCTGAAGCCGATCAGCGTCCCGACCAGCCACGCCCCGATGAAGAGAAGCCACGCGCGGTCGTGTACGTCGCGCCAGGCCCGCCGCGCCGCCAGCACCAGGCCATACGCGAAGAAGACGGTCCACGGGGCGGCGAGCATCGGCAGGCGCACCAGGTAGAAGTAGACCGGCTCCTCGTGGCCGAACTCACCCGCGGCGCGGTCCACCGACTCCGCCATCCAGATCTTCAGTGCGTCATGGTCATGCTGGTACACATAGAGATGCCACGGAAGCACGACCGCGAGGAAGACCGCGATCGCCGCGGCCGCGCCGCCGAGCGTCCAGGCCCACTCGTTCGGCCTAGCTCGATCGGCCGCTTGTGGCACGGCGGGCTCGTCCGGTCGTGGCGAGATCGCCGCCGGCGCCCCCACGGCCGGGCAAGCCGGCCGTGCCACTCGACGCACCTGCCGCGCCACGCACACCGCGGCCGCCACGAGGTACGGCAACCACAGAACCAGCAGCGGGGCCGGCCCCTTGGCGAGCATCGCCAGGCCGCCGAAGGCGCCGGCGAAGAGGAACCATCGGAACCGCCGCCAGCCGTCTCCCTCCACGCCCATCCAGAGGGCGAGAAGCGACGCCGTCGAGAAACACGTCATCGGCATATCGGCGATCGCCAAGCGGGCGTTCATCAGGAAACCCACCATGGTGGCCAGCGCCGCCGCCCCAACGAAGGCGGTCAGGCGGTCGTACCGCCGCGCGAGCACGGCGGCCACCATCAGGACCGTCGCCAGAGCCGCCAACGCGCTCGGCAGCCGGGCGCTCCAGGCGTTGACCTCTCCCACCGCCCACGCCACCGGAACCACCATCCAATACGCCAGCGGGGTCTTCCGGAGGCGGGGACTGTCGTTGAAATTGGGAACCAGGTACGGGCTGGGCCGCGAGCCGTCGGCCAGTTGCACCGGCCGATTCAGCAGCATGTTGCGCGCGGTTCCGGCCAGCAGCGCCTCGTGCGTGCGCAGCGGAATGTCGTCACCCAGGCGGAAGAAGAAGACGGTCCCCAGCAGGGCCGCCAATCCCAGCGGCAAGAGCCACGCAAGGCGTTGCGGCGGCCCGCCGTGAGCCTCCGGGTCGAACGACGACGGTATCGGTGTTTGAACGCTCATGGGATATGGGTTCTACCTTGGCTTCGGCGGATTTGCAACAGTCGTGCGCCGCAGGCGCCTGCGGCTCGACGTTCTATTTGCTTCCCACGTTCGCGGCAACACGCTATCCTTACGGTGCCCTTCCGCTTGTGAAAGGAGATGTCGATGAAACGCTTCCTCGTGGTCGGTCTGATTCTGGCTGCCATCTTACTCGCGGTTTCGGCCCTCCCTGCGGAAGAGGTCATGAAGGGCCAGTGGGTCAACATCTCCGACACGCTCATCGCGAAGCTCGCCGGCGAGGGCGCGAAGCCCGGCTACGCGGGGCCGACGGCGGGCATCGCGGTGGACCATGCGACGGGCGGCGTCTACCTCGTGGTCAACGACCTGGGGCTCTACAAGAGCTCCGACAAGGGGGCGACCTTCGCCCGCGTCGCCGACGGCAAGACGGTCGGCGGGCGGTGCGAGACCGCCTTCGCCCTCGACGCCGACCCCGCCGGCACGCGCCTCATGTGCTTTATGGTCTACGGATCGAGCGCGTACACCGACGACGGCGGCAAGACGTGGCTCAAGTCCGCCACGAGCCACCTCGACTTCGGCCAGGTCGACTGGACCGACGCGAAGACGATGATCGCTCTGCGGCACGAGGCAGGCGGGATGATCTGCCTCACGACCGACGGCGCCAAGACGTGGAAGGACCTCGGCAAAGGGTTCAGCCGCGTCGGCCTCTTCGACTCGAAGACCCTGCTGGCGACCAAGGAGAAGGAACCCGGCATCCTGCGCTCGACTGACGGCGGCGAGACGTGGACGAAGACGAGCGACCTCAAGCCCGCGGGCTTGGCGATGCGGACGTACAAGGGCGTCGGGTACTGGACCAGCGAGGCGGGCCTCCTCGCGTCGAAGGACAAGGGGGCCACGTGGGCCGTGCTGGGCAGCCCCGTGAACTGCCTCCAGGGGCCGTTCTTCGGCAAGAACGAGACACACATCGTCGTGGTCGGCAAGGAGGGGTTCCACGAGACGACCGACGCGGGGAAGATGTGGAGGCTCGTCGCGCCGCTGCCGCCGGGCTACACCGCCGACCGGATGACCCTGTGCGCGTGGGACGCCTCGGCGAACATCTTCTATATCTCCCGGATGACGAAACCGGCGTTCAAGTACGTGCGGTGAGAGGCCGTGCCCGAGCCCGCCGGGCCGGGTGGCACGGTCACGCGCTTCTGCGTGGCCGTGCATGCACGAAAACGAGAGGAACCACGGCCACGCAACGGCGCGTGGCCGTGCCACCCGATGGCGGAGGCTAGAAGAAATATGGAACTATCCATGTTGGTCCTCGGCAGCGCGGCCGCCGCCGTCGTGGCCGCGGCGCTTGTCGGCGCGGCGGGCGCCGCCGAAACGCCGAAAGACCTGGTGGCCAGCGGCGACTTCGCCACCGGCGAGGGCGAACTCCCCGCCGCATGGAAAGCGTGGACGCCCGTCTGCGCAGGCGCCCGCGCGGCAGTCCGCAAGACCTCCGGCGGCCTCCTGGTCGAGTCGCCGAAAGAACCCTACGGCATCGGCATCGTTGAGCAGAAACTCGCGGGCGTCCGCGGCGGGCAGGCCTA
>JAPLML010000550.1 GCA_026387055.1 Planctomycetota bacterium
GTGGTGACGATGGGGTCGACCTGGGCAGCCCAGTGGCCGGCATCCTCGTTCACGCGCCAGACGTCGGAGGGCCGCTGCGCGGGGTCCTGGCGGGCCTTGGCGTCGCCCTTGATCCACGCCTCGGAGGGCTTGCGGTAGCGGTCCAGGAGCATGGCGCACAGGTCCATCTCCTTCCAGGCGGCGGCGAGCGCGCGGCGGGCAACGGCCTCGGTGGGGGCGATGGCGCGAACGGTGACCTCGGTGTCCATCGCCGGGCGGGTCTCGGTGAGCTCGACGGGCTTGGCGGAACAGCCGGAAAGGATGAGCATCAGCATCGCGGCAGCGCCAAGGCACGCCCCTGGAACACTCCGCCCGATCCGAGTGACAAAGTGACGAAGTGACAGAGTGACGCAGAGCGGGGTCAGGCGCCCTGGCTGTTCAATCCGCAATCCGCAATCCGCAATCCGCAATTCCATCGCGGTCGCCTTGCCACAGCGAGTCTTGGACTTCGGCTGCCCGCCAAACGTGGATGAGGTGTGTGTCATGCCGTTCTCACGCTCTTCCGTACTTGTATTCGGCCTGGCACGACCCCTCGCGGCTGACCATGCACGGCCCGATGGGGTGGACCGGGGTGCAGGCCCGGCCGAAAAGGGGACATTCGTGCGGCTCGATGGCGCCGCGGATCACATCGCCGCATCGGCAGCCGCGTTCGCTGGTGCCGGCCTCGGAGGGCGGCCAGGGAAGGCCCAGCCGCCGGGCGGCGTCGAACTCGGCGAACTCGGCCCGGAGGTCCATGCCGCTGGCGGGGATGGTCCCGAGGCCGCGCCAGGCGGCGTCGGCCGGCTCGAAGACGCGATGGATGCGGGCGAGCGCTTCGGGGTTCCCCTCCGGCCGCACGGCCTCGGCATAGACGTTTCCGACGCGGGCCTCGCCGGCGGCGAGTTGCTTGAGGATGGCCGCCACGCCCGCGAGGACCTGCTCGGCCGAGAAGCCCGCCACGACACACGGCCGGCGGTACCGGGCGGCGATCGGCTCGTACGCCCGGCTGCCGATGATGACGCTGACGTGGCCGGGGCAGATGAAGCCGTCGATGCGGACCTCGCCGCCGGCCAGCAGGGCGTCCATCGCCGGGATGACCCACTTGTGGGCCGAGAGGATGGCGAAGTTCGGCAGGCCCTCGGCCCGTGCCATCTCGACCGCCACGGCCGAGCCGGGGGCGGTGGTCTCGAAGCCCACCGCCGCGAAGACCACGAGCTGGTCGGGGCGCTTTCGCGCCAGGTCGAGCGCGTCGAGGACCGAGTAACAGATCGCGACGCGGCCGCCGGCAGCCTTCTTGCGCTCGAGGCTCGAGCGCGTCCCCGGGACGCGCACCATGTCGCCGAACGTCGCCACCGTGACGCCGTCGCGCCCCGCCAGGTCCACCAGTGCGTCGATCACGCCCTGCGAGGTCACGCACACGGGGCAGCCGGGGCCGCTGACGAGCCGGACGCGCTTCGGCAGCAAGGCCCGCAGGCCGGACCGCCGGATGGCGACCGTGTGCGTGCCGCAGATCTCCATCAGGACGACCTGCCCGCTGCCGGGGATGGCCTCGGCGGCCGCGGTGATGTCGCGTTTCCATTGTTCGACGTTGGCGCCGGTCATGGTCTTGCCTTCATGCGGAATCTCCCGCCGCCACGTAACGCGCCCAGGTCGCCACGGCGACTCTTCGACAAGCTGGGCGGCTAAATAAGGCGGTGGCGCGCCGGCCGTTCGGCCGGACCTTGAAGCTTCAGCCGATGCCTTCCATCTGGTCGAGAAGCGCGTTGGTCTCGGCGGCGTCCTGGGGGGTGATCGTCGTGATGGCAAAGCCCGCGTGCACGAGGACCCAGTCGCCGACCTCAGCCTCGAGCACCAGCGCCAGGCCCGCCCGCAGCCGGTTGCCGCGGACGTCGACGACGCCGACCGTCTCTTCCTTGGTCACGATCCTGCCGGGAACTGCAAGGCACATGGTTTGGCCTTTCGTGGCTTGCGCTGAAACCTGAATCTCCCGCCGCTTCCGCGGCGGGCTCGAAACGCATGACATTCGCCTCGCGCGTCAGCCCCCTTCGCCGCGCAGGCGCGCGGCCGCCGCATAGGCCTGGCCGAGCGCCACGCCGCCGTCGCCGGGAGACACCTCCCGGTGAACGTACACCTCGAAGCCGTCGCGCTGGAGCGCGGGCACGAGCGTGCGGACCAGGCGATCGTTCGCGAAACACCCGCCCGACAGGGCGAGGCGGTTGAGGTGCGTCTGGTCGCGCGCCCTTCGCGCCGCCGCCAGGAGCATGGCGGCCACGGTGGCGTGGAAGCGGGCGCTCGACCTGGAGGCCCCCCGCCCCGCCTCGATGTCGGCCACCACGCCGCGGATGACCGGCGCGGTGTCGATGACCCAGCCCTCCTCGTGCGGCGCCGCCGCATCCCTGCCGGGTGGCATGGCCGCGCCTGCCCTCCGTGGCGGGCCCTCGCTGGCGTGGGCATGTTCCTGATCGGCGCGCGAATCCGGAGACATGGCCACGCAACGGCGCGTGGCCATGCCACCCCCGAGAGGCGTCGCCATGCCGCCCGGCTCTTTGGAATCGGCGCACCACTTGGGCGGCGCGTCGAGGATCGCGAAGTCGTACGGCGGGGCATCGTCGGGCATGATGCCGGCGGCGGCCTCCAGCTCGACGGCCGCCTGCCCCTCGTAGGTGGCGTCGGCGCAGGCGCCCACGAGGACGCTGACGGCGTCGAAGAGCCGCCCCAGGCCGCACGCCCGCGGCGCGTTCAGGCGGCGGGCGATCATGTCGGCCCACAGGTGCAGCTCCGGCGACGCCGCCGCGGCCAGGTGCCCCACGCGGTGACGCTCGGCCTCCTCGGGCCCGAACGCCTGCACGAGGTACGCCCACGCCGTGCGGACGGGATGCTCGATGGCCGCATCGCCGCCGGGGAGCGCCGCGTAGGCGAGGTGGCCGAGGCGCACGAACTCGGCCGGCGACGCCCGCAGCACCTCGCCGCCCCAGACCGTGCCGTCGGGGCCGTAGCCCGTGCCGTCCATCGCGAGGCCAAGCACCTCGCCGTCCAGGCCGCGCTCGGCCATGACGCTGGCGATGTGGGCATGATGGTGCTGAACGCCGATGAGGCGGACGGCGCCGCTCTCCGCCAGCCGGCGGGCGTAGCGTGTCGAGAGGTACGCCGGATGGAGATCGTGGGCGATGACACGCGGGCGGACCTCGAGCAGCCGCTGGAGCTTCTCGATCGTGGCCTCGAAGTACCCGGCGGCCAGGGCGTTCTTCAGGTCGCCGATGTGCTGGCTGACGAACGCCTCCGCGCCGCGCACCAGGCACACGTCATTCTTGAGCTCCGGCCCGACGGCGAGGACCGGCTCGGGCGATTCGGCGGGAAGCGCGAGCGGCCGCGGGGCGTAGCCGCGCCCGCGCCGAAGCATCAGCGGACGCCCGCGCTGAGCCATCGTGACCGAGTCGTCGCAGACCGTCTGGATGGGGCGGTTGTGCAGGAGGTACAGGTCCGCGATGCCCGCGAGGCGGGCCAGGGCCTCGGCGTCCTCGCGGCAGATCGGTTCCTCCGAGAGGTTCCCGCTGGTCATGACCATCGGCGGAAACTCGTCCTCGAACAGCAGGTAGTGGATCGGGGCGTACGGGAGCATGAAACCGAAGAACGGGCTCTTGGGGGCCACGAGGGCCGTAAGGTCGTGGCCGGGCCGCTTGCGCACGAGGACGATGGGCCGCTGGATCGACTCGAGGAGGGCCCGGTCGGCCTCGTCGACGCGGGCCCGCCGCTCGATGGCGGCGATGGAGCCCGCCATCATCGCCAGCGCCTTCTGGTCGCGGCCCTTGCGGCGCCTGAGCTCGCGCACCGCGTCGTCGTTGCGGGCGTCGCAGGCCAGGTGAAACCCCGTGAGGCCCTTGAGGGCGACGAGGCGGCCCGCCAGGAGCGCCTCGCGCACCGCGCGGATGGGGTCGGCGGCGGCGACGGGCAGGCCCGACGCGTCGCGAAGCTCAAGCTGTGGCCCGCAGACCGGGCACGCGTTCGGCTGGGCGTGGAACCGGCGGTTCGCGGGGTCGTCGTACTCGGCCCGGCAGCGGGCACACATCGTGAAGCCGCGCATCGTGGTGTTCGGACGATCATAAGGGATGTCGATGATGATGGAGTACCGCGGCCCGCAGTTCGTGCAGTTGATGAACGGGTAGCGGTAGCGGCGGTCGGCGGGGTCGAGGAGCTCGCGGAGGCAGTCGGCACAGACGGCCATGTCGGGCGAGACCAGGGCGGCGCGCTCGCCCCCGCCCGACGGGGCGATGCGGAAGCCCGTCTCGCCCGTCACGGGGGCCGGCGCGGTCTCGACGGCGGTGATCTCGGCCAGCGGCGGCGGGTGGCGCCGAAGCGCGTCGAGGAAATCCTCGATCGCCGCCGCCGCACCCTCCAGCTCGATGACCACGCCCTCGGCGTCGTTCAGGACCCAGCCGGCCAGGCCGCGCTCCGCGGCCAGGCGGTAGACGGTCGGGCGGAACCCGACGCCCTGGACGATGCCTCGCACGCGCACCCTCCGGCGCTGGGTCGCCGCGCCGATCGAATGGATGACTTTGCGCACATACATGACCTTGCCGAAGACACGTAACAGGCCCATTGTACGGCGGGGAGAGCGAAAAGCCAATCGTGTGCCGCTCAGCGGGGCCGGCGTTTGTCGGTAGTACGACAACGCCACTTAGCGCGGCGGGTCTCCAGTATGTGTTTAGCGAGTGTGCCATTGTCCCGATAGCAGGTGTGGCACGGCCGGCTTGTCCGGCGGTGGCAGAGCGCCGGCCACATTCCCCCCGGCCGGACAAGCCGGCCGTGCCACACCTGCCGGGGTACGCTAAACACGTACGGTCTCCTGACCCGCCGCGCACCTGCGTTATCCCGCAGCTGGGGGGCAATTGCCGCGCGGTGGGTCAGGAGACCCACCGCGTACGAGGTTAAGTGGCACAGTACTGCGGCGCCCGGCTAAACGTGGCGTTTGCCCAACGCGGCGTTTGCGCACTTGTCGCAAGGATAGGCGGGGCTTATAGTATGGGGCCGCGAAATCGCCGCGGCGGGCGCGGAAACATTCGGCCGCATTTTCGGGAACCCACGCCCCAGCGCGGCGTCTAAGAGATCGGATGTGAAGCAGTGACCTCACGTTCTGGAACAAGTGGCGGCGCGACGGACCAGGAGCTGGTCGCCCAGACGATCGCGGGCGACGGCGCGGCGTTCGGGACGCTCGTTGACCGCTACCAGGATCGCCTCCACAACGCGATCTACCGGCTCGTGGGGTCGGCCGACGACGCACGCGACCTCTTGCAGGATACGTTCGTCAAGGCCTATGAGAACCTGAACACATTTCGCGGCGGAAGCAGCCTCTACACATGGCTCTTCCGGATTGCGGTGAACACAAGTCTGAGTCACCGCCGAAAGAGGAAGTGGATTCAGATGGGCGGGCCGGCCGGCGGCGAAGATGACCCGACGCCAGGCGCCGGGGTGCCGGACACGGCGGCGGCGGACCCGGGCGACCGCCTGGTCGCGGCCGAGACGGAGGCCCTGGTTCAGCGGGCGCTTGACGGCCTCGACGAGGAGCACCGCACGGTGATCGTGCTCCGCGACATTCAGCACTGCGATTATCATGAGATTGGCGAGATCCTCGAGGTGCCGACCGGCACGGTGAAGTCGCGGCTGCACCGGGCGAGGATGATGATGCGGGAGAGACTGAAGCCGCTGCTGAGAGATTAGCAGTCGACCACGCAGGAACGATGGGGGCGGGGTGACCGGCCATGTTGTGCGAACAAGTGCATGAACATCTTTCGGCGTACCTGGACAAGGAGCTGACGGCGGAGCTGTCGGCCGCCGTGCGCAGCCACCTGGAGTCGTGCGCCGAGTGCCGGACGCTTCTGGCGGACCTGCGGGCCACGGCCGACCTCCTGGGCCGGCTGCCCGTCCATGCCGCGCCGGAGCAAACGGCCCAGGACGTGCAGCGGGAGATCGAGCGGCGAGTCCTCGTGGGCGAGAAAGCGCCGGCCGAAGAGCCGTTGCGCGAACGGACGCTGCCGCTCCACCGCGCCCGCCTGTGGCCGCGGGCCCTGGCCGTGGCCGCCACGGTCGCCCTGGCCGCCGGCATCGGCATCCTGGCCTACCTGACGCGGAACCAGCCGGCGCTCACCGCCCCGGAGATCACCACCCTCGTCCTGCGGGAAGAGGCGCCAGCGATGACTGAAGGCCGCTACCGCGCGGACCGCCCCGAGGCCCGGAAGTATGCCGAGGAGAAGCCGTCCGTCTCCGCGGATTATCTGGCCAAGGGGCCGACTACCCCCGCAGACACCGCCGGCAAGAGCAAGTGGGCCGCGCGCCCGGAAGGCACGAGCGGCCAGGCCTTTCGCAGAGCGCTGGCGCCCGGTCTTAAGGACGAAGAGGCCGAGGAGGCCCCCCTGCGCGAGGGCCAGAGCTTGGCCCAAGGTCCGGCGGCGGCGCCGGCCGCGCCCGAAGGCGGCGCCAAGAACTTGCCGGGCTTCCACTTCGGAGCCCCCGCAGCCCCGGACGCCCGGTCGCCGCGGCGACCCCAGGACAAGGCAGAGACGGCGAGGCCCTCTCTCGAGGAAGCCGCGGTGGCGGGGCGCGCGACGACCAAAGGCGGAGCCGTTGCGGATTCCACTCCGGACTCAAGCACGGCAACGAAAGCGCACGGGAAAGCCGGAGATGAGCCCGCGATGAAAGCGGGCGTGCCGGCTGTGGGACCCCAGATGGCCGGCGGCCAGGCGCAGGCTGTCCAGACGCCAGCGCCAGCCGCGCCGCCCGCACAGGGTTTGGCGGAGAAGGGGGGCCAGGTGGCGGGGACTGTCGGGGGGAAGCCTGTGGCCGGCAAGCCTGTGGCGGGATACGGCGTGACGGAGAAGCTCGGTCGGCCGCAGCCCGAGACAGCGAAGCTCACGGAGCCGGCGCCGGCGGGGGAACCTTCTGCCCCTCCCGCCCCGCCGCCGACGGCCGTCGCCAAGGCGCCGGGGGCGATGCTCTCGATGACTGGAAGGCTGGCACCCGCGGCAGAGGAGGCCGGGCAGACCTTCGCCACCACCGGGCCGGCGGCCGTTCAGCGGGTCATGGTGTCGGTGGTCGACGGCTTGGCGGCGCTCGACGACCTCAAGGCCGTCGTCACGCGCGACAACCTCAGCCGCGCGGAGTACCAGTTGGTCCTCGTGGCGGATTCGCGCCGCGAGGGCGACCAGGCGCTTCGGCAACTGTTCCAGGCCAATGCCTGGCAGCCGGTTTCCACCGACAAGGCGGGCGCCGCTCGCGGGGCCATGAAGAAAGCGGCGGGGACCGCCCGGGCCGGCGAGGACCTCCGGTGGGGCCAGCAAGATACGGGGGGCGCGAAGCCTCTCCCGCCGGGCCTCTACTATGTCGCCCCCAACGGGAGCGAGGATACGTGGGTCGTCTTGACCGACCGCGATAACCTCTCGCGTTTCGCCGGCCAGTTGGCCCAGGCCCAGGCCCTGACGGTCTCCACGGATTCCAGCGCCATGTTCCGGCCCGTGCGCGATCTTCAGAAGGAGTACCGTCAGTACGCCACTGCCACAGACAGCCTTGCGGCGGCCAAGGCACAGCCCGCCGAGAAGCAGAGGGAGGCGGAAGACCTCGATCTGACCCGACTGCGCCAAAGTGGTCTGGGCAGGAACGCACCCGAGGGCCCTGCCACCCCGCCCGTCGAGAAGATGAAAGAAGCCGATCGCCCCGATCTGGAAGGCTATACCGTCGCCAAGCCCAGACAGCGTACCCGCGGCGAGGAGGACGGCGCCGAAGCGACGGCCGAGAGAGTCCGCGAGCGCGTCGCCGGAACTCCGTCGGCGGGCGGCGCCGCCAAGACGCCGGCCGGCATCGAGGAGCTGCCTCCCGTCCGCTTGGGCATCGCACCGGGGAAGCCGGCCGCCACGGCCGCGCCATCCGCCACCCAGCCGTTGGCGGAGCCAAATCTGCGCCAGAAGGATGGCGACAAGGCGGGCGCCACGCAGGCCGGCGCGGACCTCTACGGCTTGCCGACGGGTGGCACCCATCGGCTCCAGAAGGCCGACGACAGGGTGCTGGTGGTCATCCACGTGCGGCAGGCCGACGAGGCGGGCAAGGCGGCCAAGGAAACGCAGGCGGCGCCCGGGAAGAAGTAGCCCGTAGCCTGTCAGTCTTCCAGGTGTGAGTTGACGGGTGCCCTGCTGTCGCAACGGCGCGAAGGCATGGCACCCAAAGGAACAAGGCTGAGGGGCGCTACGGCGTCTTCGGCGGCGCCTTCGGGGGTTTGTCGCCTTTCTTCGGACTGTCCATGCCGAAGAACTTCAGCGCTTCAATCTTGGCCTTGACCTGCTTGATCCGCTCGTCCAGCCCGGCGGGCCAGTACTTCTCCTCGAACTTGGCCTTTATCTCTTCGAGTTTCGCGACCTCCGGCTCGAACTGTCCGGCCTTGTCGAGGGCCAGGGCCTCGTCCCAGAGGGCCTTGACGGCGGCGGCGATCTCCTCCGGCGTCCCGGTTGCCGGCGTGGGGGTCGGCGGGGTTGGGGGCGGCGGCGTCGGAGGCGTGGGGGGCGTCGGGGCGGCGGCGATCTGCGACTGGATCGCCTTGATCTGTTTATCGACGTCGATGCCCTTCTTCAGGAGCATCTCGGCCGGGAACGTCGCGCCGACCTGCTTGTACGTCTCCAGCGCCTGCGGCCACTGCTTGCCGGCCACGTGCTGGTTGGCCTTGAGGATCAGGGCGGCCAGTTGCTCTTCCTGTTTCCTCTCGAGATTGTACCGGGCCTGGGCGTCGCGGATGGTGGTCTCCATGTTTTCGACGTTGAGGCCGATCGGCTCGCCCGAGGGGCTCTTGAGGGCAGCCAGGAAGGCCCGGTCATCCGCCGGGATGTTCCTCAGGATGTCGAGGGCGTTGTCGTACTCGTTGCCCTCGGCCATTTTCTTGGCCACGTTCATGCGTTCAATGAGCTTCGCCGTCCGCGTCTTGCGTTCTTCTGCCGCTTTCCTGCGAATGCCGATGATGCGCGACTCCAGCGTGGTCCTCCACGTGGGGTCGCCCGTCTTGTCGATGATGGTCCGCAGAATGGTGACGGCGCCGTCGTAATCGCGGGCTTGTTCGGCCTTGTCGGCCTCGGCCAGTTGGGCGTTGCGCCACGCCTCGTCGGTCGAGGAACCCCCGGCGCCGCCATCGGGCGGACCGGCGTCCTCGGGCCGCACCAGCCGCATCAGGCCCCCGCGCATGCCGTTGAAATCCGTCAGGACGCCGAGCGCCAGCAAGGCCAGGAGCGTCACCCAAGTCAGGGTGAGCACCACCCAGACCTTTGGCTTGCGGCGCCGGCTAACGGCGCCAACGCGGGACTGGCGTTCGGCGCCGGCGCCGGCATCGGCCATGGCCGTGGCCGCGGCGGCGGCGGTTGCCGTCGTCATCGGCGTCGAAGGGGCATCGGCCCGCGGCGCGGGCACGGGCACTTCGAACGGTTCGCTCGGCGGCAGTTCCTCCGAGGAGACCGGCGCGCGAGAGAGTTCCTTCTCCATCTCGTAGGCCGCTTTGTGGACCGGTTCTTTGACCAGGTCCGCGGGGATCCCCGGACGTGGCTCGGCGGGCCGCTGATTCATGTTGAGCTGGCAGTGCGTGCAGTAGGTGTCTTCGGGCTTCGCCTCGGCGAAGCAGTGCGGGCACATCCCGAGGTACTTGGCCAGGCGCGGCGCCTCGGCGGCGTACATCCAGTCCTGGTGCGTCGTGGGACCGCGGACGATGGAGTCGGGCCGGATCCGCCCCTTCTCGGTCATCTTGACGAGGGTCTCGAACGTCACACCCCGGCCGCTCGGGTTGCGCGGGTCCAGGTAGTACCAGGGACCGATGATCTCGCGCGAGGCCTTGCGGACGGCCAGCGAGAACGACGTGCGGCAGTGCGGACACCGGTCGACCTCGCGGGGGATGACCTGGCCGCAGTACACGCAAGGCGCCTGCTCGCCCTTCCAAGCGACCTGGTCGCCGGATGCCCCGTTGGTTTCCGCCATCGCAAGCCCCTGCCGTCTCGGCGCGTACCCATTCCCCGGTGAGATACCGGCCTTCACCAGGGCCATCGGACGGCATTATAAGACCGCCCGAAGCCTATGTCAATGAACCCCGCGCCAACCCGTTCCTATCGGCCAAACTACACGGTGGAGGTGAGTTCCTGGGTCCGACAGGACGTCGGGGACGTGCCCGCGGATTATGGCAACTTGCCAGGAAGCGAAAGCCCGCGGGCCTGTTCCGTAGCCACAAGACATGCACACGCCCGATTTTTCCGCCGGCCTGTTTTGCTTTTGGGCAAATATGCGTTATAATCACCGTCGGAGAAAAAGGGGTCGGGTGGGGCAAAGGGTCTCTTTCGTGCCTGCTGGTTAGAGCCCAGCCAAGGAAGAGTGTTGTCGTACCACCTTCGCGGGTGGCGGTCGGCCTTGCGCGGCTCTGAGCCTGGGGCTGGGGTTGTGTCCGCGCGAGATACAAGGCGTTGTGTCTTCAGAAGGGAGGACGACATGAAGCGCTTTTTCGTGCTAGCGGTGTGTGTCGTGGCGGTGCTGGCGATGGCCTCGCTGGCCTCGGCGGCCACGGTTACGGAGGTCAAGGCAGGGCGTTTCGACCCAACCATCATGAAACTTGAGGACTGGCTGGGCTATAACCCGGAGGCCTGGGTGGTCACCTATGGCCCGATGAGCACCAACCCCGATCACCTCTTGGACCCCGGCGGTCGTCCCGGCAGCGAGCCGAAGTTCGGCCCGCCGAGCGGCGCCAACCCCGCATGGCTGGTGTTCGATACAATCCGCGGCCCCGGCGGCGGAGGCGGAGGCGGCACCAACGGCGGCACAGCCCCCGGCAACACGGTCAGCGCCTATACCCTCGGGACCAACGACCACCAGAAGTGGGATATGGATTTCTCCACCCTCTTCTATGATCCCGCGTTCGACGGCACGGGCCTTACCATCACCCTTACGGACGCGGAGGGCGTTCACTTCAGCAAGCACCTGGAGACCGCCGACGTCCAGGCTGGCTACATGGTGGCCTGGAACGTAAAGGGCGACGTCGATGAACTGGTAACGGTCACGGTCGTCGCCGAAGGCGGTACGACCTATGCCGCCGGCTTTTTCATGCGGATGAATGGCGCGGTCGTTCCGGAGCCGGCGACGCTGAGCCTTCTGGCGCTGAGCGCGGCCGGACTCGTGCTGCGCCGCCGCAGGATATGAGCGAGCCGGTCTCAGTGCGATAACCCTCAGGGGCGGTCCTTCGGGCCGCCCTTTTCCCATTGCAGTTCCGACCGGTCCTGCGCCTGCAGCGGCTCGCGACCTTGCCGCGCCGCCCTTGCAGCCCTGCCTTCCGCCCGCTATGATTTCCGCGGACCCTTCGGCGAGGAGGAATCATGAGCAGCGAGCGACGCGGGATCGCCGGCGCCGGCAACTGGATCATCGACCATGTCTACATCTGCGATCGTTGGCCGCGCGAGGAGACGCTTTCGAATGTCCTGGAGGAAAGCCGCGGCACGGGCGGGGCCCCGTACAACGGCCTCGTGGACCTCGCCAAGTTCGACGAGCCGGGCCCCGGCCGGAAGGCCGGCCCCCGGATTCCCCTGGAGGCCATCGGCCTGACGGGCCGCGACGCCGACGGCGAGTTCATCCGCCGGAACATGGCCGAGCTCGGCGTCGACGCCGCCGCCCTCTCGACCACCGGCGCCGCCCCGACCTCCTACACGCTCGTGATCGTCGCCAAGGAGACCGGGCGGCGGACCTTCTTCCATAACCGCGGCGCGAACGCCCACTTCGGCCCCGAGCACGTGCCGGTTGACAAGATCAAGGCCCGCCTCGTGCACCTGGCGTACCTCTTGCTGCTGGACCGCATGGACGAGCCCGACGAGCAGTTCGGCACCGTGGCGGCGCGGCTGCTCAAGCGGCTCCAGGACGCGGGCATCGAGACGAGCATCGACGTGGTGAGCGAGGACAGCCAGCGGTTCCCCCGCATCGTCAAGCCCGCCCTCAAGTACGCCGACTACGCCATCCTGAACGAGCTGGAGGCCGGCCGCACCCCGGGCCGGGACCTGAAACCGAACGACAAGCCCGACCCGAAGGCCATCCGCGCCGCCGCCGAAGAGCTGCTGCACCTGGGCGTCAAGCGCCTCGTGTGCATCCACATGCCGGAGGGGGGATACGTGCGGACCGCCGACGGGCAGGAACTCTGGCAACCGTCGCTCCAGCTCCCGCCGGGGTACATCCGCGGGGGGGCGGGCGCGGGCGACGCCTTCTGCGCGGGGATGCTGTATGGAATCCACGAGCAGTGGGACCTGGTGCGGAGCCTCAAACTCGCGGTCGCCGCCGCCACCGTCTGCCTGGCCGACCCGACCTGCACGGCATCGATGTGCTCGCTCGAGAGGACGATGCAGCTGACCGCGAAGTTCCCGTACCAGGCGTCGGTGTTCTGACAGTCCCACCGGTTCGGGCCGCTCGGCTTCAGCGGCGCAGACTAACGACAAAGGCTTGGTCAAAGTGTATGAGCTAAAGCGAGCGGGGAAGCCCGGTCGATACAACCAGTGAGTCAGGTCTTGAACGGCTAGGGGCGAAACGTACAATCTCCTGAGGAGGCTCCCTCAGGAGGGTGGAGGCTAGTGCCATGGCCGGGCGCTGGGTCGAAGTCGTCAGACTGGAATTCGAGGGCACTCGCTTCCGCGATAGAGCCTTGGACGTGGATGCTCTTGCCGAGTTGGCGCAGTTCCAGAGGATTGTCGCAGAGACCGCAAAGGCCCTCTGGCTCACGAATCATCCCGAGCGACAGAGACTGCCAAGGCGCTTCGAGGCAAGAACCAGGCTGTGCCTTCGCACCATAGAGTCGGGAAGCGCGATTGCGCCTCTGGAGGTCTATCTCGACGAAGCGGAACCGCCCGAGTTTTGGGGCAGGGAGCCTGTGGAAGCCGATGATGCCATAGGCCTGGCATATGACACGCTATCGGCCATCGGCAAGGAAGCCAACCTGCCCGAACGCTTGCCAAGGCAACTCATCTCGGAGTACGCCAAGTTAGGCTCGGCGCTGCAAGAGGGCGAGGCCATCGAGATCCGCCCCCCTCGGAAGCGCTCCCTGCGATTCACAAGAGCGGTTCGCGAGAAACTCGTGAGGCTTGCCGAGACTCCACATCGGGATGTCGTGACTCTTAGAGGAGAGGTCCAGGCGGCCGACGTGAGAGCCAAGCAGTTTCGCATCTGGGTGAACGGGGGGGAGTCGGTATCGGCGTGCTTCAGCGAAGACCAGGAAGAGATCGTCACCACCGCGTTGAGGGATCATAGGTCCATCCGCGTAAGAGTCACAGGCATCGCAGAATATTCCCCGGAAGGCGTCCTGCAGAAAGTCGCGTCGGTAGATTCTATCCAACCCGTTCCTCTCGACCAGCCTGGGTTCGATTTCGCATCACTGCCGATCGAGGACGTCCTGCGGGAGATTGCCTCTCAGGTACCCGAATCTGAGTGGGAAGAACTCCCGAAAGATCTGACAAGTAGCCTAGATCACTACATTTACGGGATCCCCAAAGCATGAAGAGAGTCTTCGCCGATACCTTGTACTGGGTGGCTATAGTCCGGCCCAGGGACCAGTGGGAATCGCCGGCCCTGATGGCGAGGAAGGCGCTGGGCGATGTATGCCTTGTGACTACAGACGAAGTGCTGGGGGAGTTTCTTGCCATATTGAGGCAAGGACCGCACTTGCGCGAGAAGGCTGTACAAATGGTGCGTGCGATTCTGAAAAGCCCGAATGTGAATGTTGTACCACAAACGCGTATGTCGTTCCTTGCAGGCCTCGAGAAATACGCCTCGCGCAAGGACAAGACATACACACTGACTGACTGCATTTCCATGAACGTGATGGAGCAGGAATCGATCCAAGAGATTCTGACGAACGACCGCCACTTCGAGCAGGAAGGATTCGTTGCGCTAATCACGAAACCGCAATAGGTCGCCCGCCAGCCGGGAGGCAGTCTTCTGCGTCTCGCATCCACGTAGGCCGACGCCGCACATCGTAGCCGTTCAGGGAAGAAGTTCCCCCCGGCCGTTCAGTGACGGCGTGGTGAGCGTGGAGCAAGTAAGGTCATGGAGGACTCCACTCTTACCAGTATAGATACCCAAGGACCAAGCTGGCGCCAAGTCGGAATGCGTAAGGTGGCAGCCCTACGCCAACTGGGGCTTTCGAGTCCGCCGCGGAAGCGGCGGGAGATCGCCCCTTCGACGTCTCCCGCCGCTCCCGCGGCGGGCTCGGGTGCCTCTACCCCTGCGGCAGGATGACCACCTTCAGATGCTCCCCGCCGGGCGTCGACATGAAGCGGAAACCTTTGGGCGTGTCCTCGAGCGGCAGGCGGTGGGTGATCATGTCGGCCACGGGAACGCGCCGCGCGGCAATCAGCTCCAGCGCGACCTTCGCGTCGTAGGGAGAGTTGCCGTAGGAGGGCTTCAGGGTCACGTCGTTCCGCCAGAAATCATTGAGGGGCACGGCAAGCTCGACGCCGGGGTCGGTGGTGGCGAAGCAGAGGATCGTCCCGCCGCGGTCCACGGAGGCGAGGGCCTGCTTGAATGCCGCGAGCGCCCCCGCGCAGACGACGACGAGGTCGGCCCCGCGTCCGCCGAGGGCGTCGCGCACCGACCACAAAGCCGAAGCGCCGCTCCATGCGCCCAACGAA
>JAPLML010000632.1 GCA_026387055.1 Planctomycetota bacterium
CCGTCGGATACAGGTCCACGGCCTGCCGGAGGTCCTCGCGCGCCTGGGCCAGGGCGGCCGTGTCGTCGAGGGCGCCGCCGGCGGCCAGGCGGCACGCCGCCAGGGCCAGGTACGCCCGCCGCAGCCGCGGCTCACGGGCCAGGGCGTCCTGATACGCAGCGCTCGCGTGTTCCAGGTTCACAGCGTCGCCGGGGCCCTGGACAAGGCCCGCTTCGTCCTGCCAGAGGCGCCCGCGCATCATCGCCGGCTCCCACGCCAGAGGATTGACCGCGGAGGCGCTCCGCAGGGCCTCGTCCTGCTCCGCCTGATCGACTGATTGCGCCGCCACGCCGATGAGGTACGCCTCGCGGCCCACCGGCAAGACCACCCGCGAGACATAAAGGAACGCCACGGCCATCGCCGCGGCCATCAAGACGAACTTCGCCGCCAGGTTAAGGTGAACGCCTGGCGAGGGTGTGCCACGGCCGGTCTCGTCCGGCCGTGCCTCGCCGACTTGAGCGGATGTCCCACCGCTTCCGCGGCGGGCTCGGATCTCGGCGGCGCTCGGGCCGAGCGTCACAGCCACGAGCGCCAGCATCGCCCAGGCCGTGGGCGGCTCGAGGATGGCCGTGCCGATCTGCTCCTCAAGCGCGAAGGCCAGGAGGCCGACAATGCACGCGCTGCGCAGGCTGCGCAACGGTCGCGCCGAGGCGGCCAGGCGCGACGGCTCCTCCGCCACCGCCACGCCCATCGCCAGGGCCATCACGGCCACCAAGCCCGCCCCGATCATCCCGAGCAGGATGCCCGACTTCCAGTCTCCGGCCTCCCCGATCATGGCGAAGAAGACCACCGCCGGCGCCGCCAGGACCAGCACCGGCCCCAGGAGCCCGAGCAGCGGTTCGCCGCTCCGGGGGTCGCCGGGTGGCATGTCCACCGCTTGCTCGCCGCCGCGTGGCGAGCCGCCGTTGTGTGGGCATGTTTCCATCGGTTGACGCAGCCATGCGCGTACCGCGATAACCCATACCATCACCACCGCCGCCAGTCCCGCCAGACCCAGCGCGCTCCACGCCGACAGGAGGAGGTTGTGCGGATCGGCCACCTCTTCCGGCGCGGTCGGCAGCTTGAACTGAATGTAGTAAAGCCCGAAGTTCTCCAGGCCAACGCCCGCCGCCCAGTGCCCCCGCAGGACCTCCCACGTCGCCTGCCAGTAGTCCAGGCGGATCTTGAGCGACCCGAGCGCCGGGTGGTTTGCAGCGGCCGCCATCGCAAGGCCAGCCGCCCCCAGGACCAGCGGCACAACGTAGAGGACACGCCGTAGCCGCGGCCGCCCGACCCCCCACGCGACCGCGAGCCAGTACACGCCGACCACGGCCGCGACCATCGCCGCCCGCGCCTGCGCCAGGACGATCCCGACCGCGCACGCCAGGGCCATGACGGCGGCCGCGACCGCCAGCCCCCGGGCGCCGCGCGAGCCGGCCTCGGCCCACTTCTCCCGCGCCAGGCCCAGCGCCGCGAAGAACCCCAGCGTCAGAAAGGCCGCGAACACGTTCGGATGGCCGAGCGCGGCCTGGACGCCGCCGAAGAATCTTCCAATAAACATCTCTTCGCCCCAGCCGCCCGGCTCGATGCCGTGCTCGGCGAGGACCTCGGCGCGGTGGGCCTGGAAATACTCCCAGGTGCGCGGCAGGGCGTAGGTCGCCTGAAAGAGGCCGGTCAGGCCGGCGACGAGGGCCGCCGCCACGAGCGCCGCCACCGCCAGCCGCCGCTCGGCGTCGGTCCGCAGCACCTGGGCAAAGGCGAACATGCCCACCCACAGGCCGCTGAGCTCGGCCGCGCGGACCATCGCCGAGGCCTTGTCGGCCGCGAAGACCGTCGACACGACCGCCCCCGCGACGAAAAGCCCCGCCGGGATCGCCAGCCACGGATGCGGCAGCGTCGCCCGCCCCTCGGCCACCCATGAGGCCACCAGGAGCACCGGCATCAGCCAGAACGCCAAGCCCACCAGGAGGACCACCACCGGCCCCGGCAGGCCGCGGATGCCGATGAAGGAGGCGTTCGAGACGAACTGGGGGAGCACCAGCAGGCCCGCGACGCCGATCGCCAGGACCGCCCGCCGCAGCCACCGCGCCAGGGCCGCTTCCGACGCGTGCGTGGAACACCGTGTGCCACGGCCGGTCTTGCCCGGCCGTGCTTGTTCGCCGGGTGCCACAGGTTGCTCGCAACCTGTGCCTCTTGATTGATCTGCAGGCGTGGCAGACACGGCTTGCGAGCAAGCCGTGGCACCCTGGGGATCGCGTGTGCCACGGCCGGTCTTGCCCGGCCGTGCTTCTTGGGGACCGCCCCCCGGCTCCGGCACGGCCCGGCGAGACCGGCCGCGGCACACGCGAACGAGGAAGCGCCGCAGTGCGGAGGGAATCATGGCGACGCCTCCGTTCTCGGCCGGCGCCGGGCGATGAGCATCATCCCGAGCGCCGCCGCCACGATCCCCCACGCGGCCAGAAGTGCCGGCCAGCGCAGATGGTACATCATCACCGAGGCCGCCCCCGTCAAGGTCGCCATCGCCGCCGCGAAGAGCACGATGGTGCGAGGCCCCACGCCGCGCGCCAGCATCCGATGCGCCAGGTGACTCGTCGCGTCGCCGATCATCGGATTCCGCCCGCGCGCCAGGCGGCCGAACACCACGCAGACCATATCGAAGAGGGGCACCGCGAGGATGGCCATCGGCACGAGCACGACCCAGCGGCTGGGCGTAATCCCCTCAAAGTAATACCGCGCGTCCATCGTCAGGGCGGCCAGCAGGTAGCCAATCAGAGCGCTGCCCGCGTCGCCCATGAAGAGCTTGGCGGGCGGGAAGTTGTAGACGAGGAATCCCAGCAACGCCCCCGCAGCGGCAAGCGCGGGCACGGGCACCGTCACCACCGGACCTGGCTCGGGGAAGCCGTGGGCCACAACCATCTGCCCCAAGCCCAAGGCCGCCATGGCCACGAAACCGACGGCGGCAGCCAACCCGTCCGCATGGTCCAGCAAGTTATAGGCATTGACGACCGCTACGATCCAAAGGATGCTCACCACCTCGCCCGCGTGCGGCACCGTCAACCACACCGTCGCCTTGAGGCCCAGCCCCATGACCGCCACGGTTGCGGCGGCGAACTGGAGGAACAACTTTGGCAGGGCCGGAAGGGCGTACCGGTCGTCAATCAGGCCGATGATGAAAAAGAGGACCGCCCCGATCGCCAGACGCCGAAGGCCCGGCACGTCGGCCACCCGCGGGACATCCGCCCATCCCTCGACCCAGAGAACCGCGGGTACGAGGCCGATGGCGATCGAGGCCAGGAGGGCCAATCCGCCGCCGTAGGGCCGAGGTTCGCGGTGGAGCCTGTCGGGCCTCACCTCGGCCACCAGGTTCGTCGCCAGCGCGAGTCGGCGGGCCAGAGGCGTAAGGACCGCCGCGAGGAGGAAGGCCGTCAGGAAAGCACCGAGGGCGAACTCAGGCATGCCCGCCCTCCCCCGCGCGGGCGCGCTTCGCCTCCTGGCGCTGCTCCATGAGGCGCGCGCGGACGCGCGTGAAGAAAGCGTGGTAGGCGGGCGTGCGGAAGTCGGGGAAGGTCCACTCCAGGTCCTGCCACTTCCCATGCTTGTAGAGAAGCGTGATCTCCGCAAAAATACCATCATCGAGATAGATGCGATGCGAAAAATCCTTCGTGCTCGCCAGCACCAGCTTCGACGGGGCGATGTAGCCGGGGTCGAGGTTCACCGGCCGCACGACCGGCCAGTCGCTCCCGCCCGCCATGCGGTTCTCGATCTCGTTCGTGAGGCGCTTGATGCCCGCCAGCTCGTCCGGCGCGATGAGGTCCCGGAGCGCGATGAAGTACCGCACGAGCGGGTGGCCCATCTCGTCGCGGTAATACTCCGTGAACTCGTGGGCGAAAAGGTCGCTCCTCAGGTCCACCGGCCCGAGGGCGTCGGCCAGCGCGCTTTCGGCGTCGGCAAACGCCCCGGGATACGCCGAGAGCATCCCCACGAAGAGCTTGACGGGTTCGACCTCGCGGACCTGGCCCATGCGCCGAATCATACGCCGCCCCGGCGCGCGTGCCAAGCAAAACATGCAGGGCGCCGTCCCTGGCGTCCATGTGCCACGGGTTGCTTGCCAACCCGTGATGATCGAGGCAGTACTACCTATGGCGTTACTCAACAAGGACAGAGGACTATGGTCACCACGGGTTGGCGGGCAACCCGTGGCACATGAACAGAAAAAGGGCCCGGCAACGGAGGACCGGGGAGACAGGTCGAATCACCCTGCGCGGTGACGCCGGGGCTTGCCTCCGCGGCGGCGTAGCCTTGCCCCCCCACCGCGGTCCCGTGCCACCCCTGCTGGATCCTGCTCCCCAGTCCCCTGCTGCCGGGCCCTGCCTCCCTTACGGCGCGTGATAGGGTTTCCCGGTCTTATAGAGCTGCAACCGGTTGCGGATATCGTCGGCCAGCCTCTGGTTGCCGGACGCCGAGGCCAGCGCCACCGCGGCGCCGGCCGCGCGGACCGCCTCGTCGAACCGTCCCAGCCCGGCACACGCGGCGGCCAGCGCGTCGAGCGGATCGGCCGTCTGGTTGCCCGTCTCGCGGCAGGCCCGTTCGGCCAGGCCGAGGGCCTCCTCGGCGTTGCGGTAACTGGGGTCGGCGTCCGTCGCCAGCAGCCACGCGATCGCCTCCTCGGTCTTCCCCTTCTCGGCGAGCAATTGGCCGACGTTGGCGCAGCCGCGCGGGTCGGGCCGCCAGGGCCGCCGCCAGGCCGCAGCGGACGCGCACGTGCTCCGGCTCCGACTCCAGCACCGCCCGGAGGTGCGGCTCCGCCTCGGCGAGCCGGCCCTGGTCGAAAAGCGGCAAGCCGAGCCCCTCGTGCAGGCAGATGTCGTCGGGCTTGCTCGCCAGCCCGTCGCGCAGCCACGCGATCGCCTCCTCGGTCTTCCCCTTCTCGGCGAGCAATTGGCCGACGTTGGCGCAGCCGCGCGGGTCGGGCTGAATCTGGAAGGCCTGCCCGAAATGGGCGACGGCCTCGTCGAGTTGGCCCAGGACCGCGAAGGCGTTGCCGAGGTTCACGTGCGCCGCCGCGCAATCGGGCTTGAGGGCCAGGATCTCGCGGTTGCAGGCGATGGTCTCCTGGGCCTTGCCTTGGCGGGCGAGCGCGTCGCTCACGCGCAGGCGCACGACCGTCACGTGCGGAAAGGCCTGCTGGACCCTCCGCCAGTGGTCCGCGGCGGCCGCGTAGTCGCCGCACTCGAACCACAGGATGGCGAAGTTGTCGTGCAGCCGCCAATCGCCGGGCGACTTCTCGAGGGCCGCCAGATAGACCCGCGTGTGTTCCTCGCGCGCCGACTTGGAGTCGCGCCTCCGGAGCTCGGCGAGGGCCCGCCCGCGCCGCTCCTCGCGTCCGGCGTGGTCCGACTGGTTGGTGAACGGGGGCCGGGCGGTCATCCGCGCGATCGACTCGGCCAGGCGCAGGCGGTCGAAGTCCGTCAGGGCCAGGGCCTCCGCGCAGCGCTCCGGCGCCGGCACGGGGCCGGCGGCGCCCGGCAGGGCGGGCAGCGCCTTCTCGACCGCCGGCAGGAGGGCCAGGGCCAGCCGGCCGTTGCCCTCGAATGTCATGTGGACATGCTCATAGAATGATTCTTCGCCCGGAAGGCCGGGCGGGCTGCCAGCCGCGGCCAGGGCGCCCGCGCCGTCCACCAGGTAGATCCCCTCCTCCTCGCGCCCCTCGGCCGCCGCGCGGACGGCGGCGTTCAGGGCCGTGACCGTCCGGAAGGGCATGGCGTCGAGGTCGCAGGCCAGGACGTAGTGCGCCCGGGCCTCCTCGCGGCGGCCGAGGGCCAGGAGGCACCGCGCCAGGCGGAAATGCAGGTCGGCGTACCGGTCGTCGATCTTCAGGGCTTCCTCGTATCGCCGGACGGCCTGCGCGAGGGCGCCGCCGGCCTCCTCGGCGTCGCCCGCCGCCAGAAGCCGATCCCATTCGGCCTTCTCGGCCTCCGCGAGGTCCGCCCGGTGCCGCGAGGCCAGCGGCGCGCAGTCCTTCAGGTTGACCCCCACCGTCGAGACAACCGCCTTCGCGCCGGCGCTTCGGCCCGCGGCGAGGATGTCGCGCAGGTTCGCCGCGAAATGGCCGTAGACGGCCTGGAGCCGCGGGTCGCCCGGCGCGATGGCCTTCTCCAGGAAGAGCTCGAGCGTCTGGGGCCCGGCGTCGTCCTTGTCGCGCCGCATCCGGCGGACCGCCGCCTCGACCAGCTGGCCGACCTTCGTCGTCTTCGCCCAGAGGGCCGTGCGGACGACCGCCCGGTTCGACACCAGCGCCGCCGGGGCCGTGAAGGGGCTCCAGGGCCCGATGATCTCATTATTGCCCATATAAACAATAAAAAGGTCAGGCTCGTGCCCGGCGCAGTCGCGGGCGATGTCGCGGACGGCGTGCGAACTGATGCCCATCATCGCCGCGTTGATCACCTCGAAGCGCACGCCCGGGTGCCGCTCGCGCAGCATCACTTCGAGGATGCGTCCGAAACCGTAGGACGGGTCGGGCGTGCCCATGGCGGCGGACTCGCCCAGGATGAAGATCCGGACGGTGCCGGCGGCCTTCGCGCCGGGCAGGATGAAGAGGTCGGGCCGCGCGGCCACGGCGGGCGGGGAGAACCGCCACGCGAACCGCTCGTTGCCCGTCCAGGTGCGCCCGCCGTCGAAGGTGACGAAGAAACCGGTGGGGTACCCGTAGCCGGCCAGCCGCAGGGCGCCCTCGAAGAGGCCGAAGAGGATCGCCGGAAACGCCAGGGCCAGGACGATCCGGAGGACCCACCGGCGCCAGCCCACGAAGCGCCTGCGCTGACCGGTCGGGCCGGACGTGGAGACAACTTGCCCCCGCGGTTCGCGCGCCGGCGCGCGCGACTCCGCCTGCCTGCCCCGGCCTCTCGTCAGACGCCATCGCATCAGGCGATCGCCTGGTTCCGCGCAGGGCACGCAGGCCAACCACGGGGCACGGACGTGCAAAGGCCCCTGAGAAGTGCGGCCTGGCTCTCCCGCGCAGACTCTTCGAGTATCCCAACCGACGTGTCAGCAGGGGAACTATAGCACGGATTCGGGGAGATGCAAGTAGATCACGGGCGGGTCGCCGCGGACGGTCGGGACGACGTCCATCGTGTCGACCTGGATGCAGACCGCCAGGTCGTCGTCCAGGCCGAGGTTGGCAATATACGCCCCGCCCCGGGTCTGGTGGAAAATCTCGCTCAGCCGGTCCTTGCCGCCCCGCCACGCCGCCAGGGCCACGCGGGCGGAGTCCTCGAGGTGAAACGCCTTGCCGCCGGGCGCTTCGAGGAGGGCCTCGATGACCGCCCCCGCCACCAGCGTGTCCTCGCACGAGACCGTCCCGACCGTCCCGGCTGAGAGGAACACCACGCGCCGGCCAAGGGCGGCGACGCGCCGGGCCACCGCGCGGCGGTTCGGCATGGCGGCAACGAGCACGGTCTCGGCCTTCATGGCATCGCAGACGGCCTGCGTGCCGTTGGTGGTGGTCAGAAGCAGCGTCCGCCCGCCGACGCGCTCGGGCGTCATGACCGACGGGCTGTTGTTGAGGTTGAGCCCCTCGATGCGAAGGCCCAGCCTCTCGCCCGCCGTGACGACGGAGCCCGCGGGCCGGCGCTTTGCCTCGGCCTTCACCTCGGCGTCGGTGCGGAAAGGAAGGCACTCGCGGCAGCCGGCGGCCAGGGCGGCCACGATCGTGGTTGAGGCCCGGATGGCGTCGATGACCACGGCCGTCGCCCCGGCCAGGTCGGCGCTCGGCCGCGCGGCCGGCTCGTAGAGGACTCTCACCCTCGGTGGGTCAGTCATACACCTTCCTGCAAGTTACAGCGCGGCGGGCAGTCGTACGTGTTTAGCGTGATACAAGACTGCCGGGTGGCACGGTCACGCGCTGTTGCGTGGCCGTGCACGGTCACATGGGGAAGCAAGCACGGTCACGCAACGGCGCGTGACCGTGCCACCCATGCTAAACACGTACGGCAGTCCTCCCCACCGCGCAAACGCTTCGCTGGGTTGGGCAGTCACTCGGGCAATGCCTCGTAGACGTCGCGGAACACCTGGTACGCCGAGGCATCATAAAGGACGAAGCGGACGCTTTCAAGGCTCGTCGCGCCCTGGAGGTGGGCGACGACTTCCTCGAGCATCACCTCCGCGCAGCGCTGCACGGGGAACCCCGCGATGCCCGTGCCGACGGCCGGAAAGGCGATCGACCGCAGGCCCTTCTCGCGAGCGCGAAGGAGGCTGTTGCGCGTGGAGAGCCGCAGGTTCTCCTCGGTGGTCGGGCGGCCGAGGCTCATGCTGGCCGCATGGATGACGTGGCGGGCCTTCAGGGCGCCGGCGCCGGTGATGGCGGCCTCGCCGACGGGGATGGTGCCGATCTGGTCGCACTCATCCTGGATCACCATGCCGCCCTTGCGGCGGATCGCCCCCGCCACACCGCCGCCGAGCTGGAGGTCGTTGTTCGCCGCATTGACAACGGCATCGACCGACTGCTCCGTGAGGTCGCCCTGGAGGATGCGAATCTTCTCCTTGGTGCCCATCTTCGCCCTCCAATAAGTAAATGTCATCCAGTTGTGGAAACGGAGAACGCCGGACGGCCACTGCATATCTCATGGCATGCGCCGCCATAACACTAAACAACACAGGGCGCGGGGGGGTTCCGCAAACTCCTGCCGATTCTCTGGAAACCGCGTGTGCCGCGGCCGGTCTTTACGTGTTTGGCGTGGTAGGAGATTGCCGGGTGGCACGGTCACGCGCCGTTGCGTGGCCGTGCACGGCCAGTCGCCGCGGCGACCACGGTCACGCAACTGCGCGTGACCGTGCCACCCACGCCAAACAGGTACGACTGCCCACCGCGGTCGCCGCGGCGACCCCTCACACGAACAAGTGTGATGGACTGCCAGCCCCTAAGGGGCGCCTTCGACCTTGAAGGTCGCCATGATCTCCTCGAACGCGGCCTTGCGCTGCGCGAAGCGGTCCACGTGGGCGCTGGCGGCGATCATGTACCCGCGGCCGCCGCTCACAAGGAAGTACGCCAGGGTCTGCACGGGCGTGCCGCTGTGCGTGTACGACCAGACCAGGCGCCGGGCGTCCTGGCCATTCAACTTCACCGCGCCCTTCTCGATCTCCTTGTAGTCGGGCATGACCTTGGCCCCCCCGGCGGCCTTGGCCGCGAAGAAACCATCCAGCGGCATCGCGTCGGCCAAGCCCTCGGCGCGAACGAAGAGGGTGTCGCGGAACACGTTCACGTCCGTCTGGTCGGGCGGCCGCAGCGCCAGGTCCATCCCGTAACCGCCCGCCGATTTCTCCCAGTCGGACGGGAACGTGACGGAGAAGCCCAGTTCCTTGCTGGCGTACGTCTCGCTCTTGGGAGCTTCCGGCCCGCAGCCGGCCAGAACCAGCGCCGCCAGGACGGCGGCCGCACCAACGGGGAAGCCCGCGGTCTTGAGCATGCTGTAATCTCCTTTAGAAACTATCTCAGAACGGCCTTTGCGTGTGGCACAGCCGCCCTCGGCTGTGTTCTGTGGCCAACCTGCACGCCCGGGGGCGGGCGTGCCACAGTTCAGAGATAGTTTCTTTAGACCCCGTGCCGCGCGAAGCGTTTGCGCGGCGGCCCGGGAAGGCCCCCACGCGGAAGATGCCTGGGTTCTTCGACAACGCCTTGCCCTCCCGCGAGCATGATAAGCGTCAAGGGCGAAATAGCAACTACTCAAGCGATGCCGAGATATCTTCCGCTGGCTCAAGGAGATCGCGGACGCCCTCGCCGTCCGCTACAGTAACGCCTCAGTTTCGGGGGTGGCACGGCCACGCGCCGTTGCGTGGCCGTGCACT
>JAPLML010000272.1 GCA_026387055.1 Planctomycetota bacterium
CCGCGAGCACGGCATAGAGGTCGACCTCGCCCAGGTAGCCGGTGTGCCCGCACCGGTCGCAGCCGCGGCCGACGGAGGCGGCGGAGATCTCCGCGCCTTCCTGGAAGGCCAGGCGGGCCAGAAGCTCGGCGTCCGGCGGGACGGCCGTCTTGCAGTGATAACAGATCCGCCGCACCCTTTTCTGGGCGACAACGGCCAGAAGGACCGCGGCCAGCGTGGACGGTTCGGCGCCGGTCGACACCAGGACGGTCGGATCGGTCGAGGGCCACCGGCTTCGATGGCCGGCCAGGACCAGGTGCCCGGCCGCCGCGGCGGCCGTCGCCGCCTGGACCGTCTCGCGGTCGCCCATGTCGGCCACTTCGATCACGTCGACGTCCTGATCCATGGCGGCGAGGATCGCCGCCCCGGTCGAGAAGCCCTGCCCCGGCGCGGCCTGCACCACGCCCGGCATCGCGTCTTCGGACGGGAAGCCGATGCGGAGGACGCGGCGCTCGGGCGCGGCGACGGCCGCGGCCATCGCCCGGAGGGTCCGGTCCCCGTTTTCGCGCGGCACGGCCGACACCACAACGAGGCCGCGACCACGTTCTCGCCGTGGACCGTCGGGCAGGTCGAGATGCGCAGGTCGAAGTCCCGGCCCAGCAGGTGCCGCACGCCTCCGCCGCCTTGGGACCGGCCCGTTTCGTTGGGACTGAGCGCGGCCAGCGCCTTGCACTCGGCCACGAGCGTCGGTCCCAGCGGCTTGGGCAGCCGGGCCTTGAAGCTCGGCTTCTCGTGCAGGCGGCCGTCGATCCGCAGGCGCAGGGTCAGCCCGTCGGCCTGCCACTCCAGGTGAACCGCCGCGGCCCGGCGCTGGGCGGCGTCCTGGAGGATGGCCTCGAGCACCTGCCGGGCGGCCCGCACGGGGGCGGCCCGCGCGGCGTTCGCGACCGCCTGGTCCGCACGCGAAGGCGCCGGCGCCTCCGGTTCCTCGTGCGCCGCCGGGGCGCGCTGGGGCGTGGGCGCCGCCGCATCGGCCGTTGGCGCGGCCTGCACTTCCGGGGCGGCGGGCGAGAACGTCACGTCGAGCGTCTCGGCAGCAGGGGTGGCGGCCGGCGCCGCCGAGCGGGCCTGGCGGGTCACCGTCCGGGCCATCACGTCCTCGATGTTGACGCCGCAACGGTGCAGGAACTGGATCAGGGCGGTTTCGGTGACGTGGACAGACCCGTCGGGCAGGCGATCGACCGCGAGCCACCCCCGCTGGACCCAGTCCCGAAGGAGGGCCGGCGTCGCGCCGAGCAGATTGCCCACCTCGCCGGTGGTGTAGACACGCTCCGCCATGCGGACTCCCCTCTCGACCTGCCTGCCCTATTCTGCCCGCGCGGCGGCGGCACGTCAAACGCAAACCGCCGCGATCTCGCGGCCCTTCCGTTACGGGAGGCAAGCAAAGCCCGTGGTGGATGGCACGGCCACCCCCCGTCACCGAGTTGCCGGAGTCCCGGAATCCCCCTTGACAGGCCGACCGGGCCGCGTAGAATCCGCCGCCGGAGGTAATGGATAATGTCTGCTAGAGGATGTTCTCTGACCCTTCCCCTGGATGCGTGTCCCTGTTCGGGCACGACGTTGGCCCGGCTGATTCAGCCGGCCATTATGACGCTCCTCGCGGGCGGCGCGCTGCACGGCTACCGCATCGTGCAGCGGCTGGCGGAAACACCTGTGATGGGGGGAAGCCGCCCCGACCCGACCGGCGTCTACCGCATGCTCCGCCTCATGGAGAAGCGGGGATTCGTCGTCTCCTCATGGAATTTCTCCGACAGCGGCCCGGCCAAGAGGTCGTATCGGCTGACCCCCGGGGGCCGGCGGTGCCTGGCGCGGTGGGTCCAGACGCTGCACGCTTACCGCCGCGCGATTGACGGGCTGCTCTCCGCCGCTCGGCGGGCGTCGGCGGTGGGGGACAAGCCGTCGAGGAAGTGGAGAAAGGACGACACGTGCTGCTCAAAGGCAAAGTCGCCGTCCTCCCGTGCACGGGGGTCGGGCAGGTCGTCGGCACCATAGCCCGCCACGCGGCCTACCGGGTCTGCGAGGACCTGCGACCGCAGCAAACCGTGCTGCTCTGCCTGCCCGCCCTGGTCAAGGGGGTGCAGGAAGACGTCGACATGGTCGCCGAGTGTCCTGTGGTCGTCATCGAGGGGTGCAAGGAGTGCTGCGCCACCTGCGCGCTGGCCACCCGAGGCGGCGTCCCATCGGCTACGGTCTCAGTGGCGGAGGTCATGAAGGGCAAGGGCCTGAAGGTCCAACGCGAGGCCCGGCGGTGCTTGGCCGAAGCCGAACTCGCCGTCGTCGAACTTGTCTCGGGCAGGGTCGTTGCCGAGGTGGACCGCTTGCGGGGGGCGCCATGACGCCCCTCGACCACGGAGGAGACTTGCGGAAGTACGCCGCCGAGTTCGTCGGCACGTTCGCCCTGGTGTTCATCGGCGCGGGAGCGTGTATCGCCCATCATGGGCATCCGAACGACATCACCCACGTGGGCGTGGCACTGGCCTTCGGCGGGGTGGTGACGTGCATGGTCTACGGTCTGGGGCATATCTCGGGGGCGCACATCAACCCCGCCGTGACCGTGGCGCTGGCGGCAGTGAGAGGCTTTCCGCTTCGAGGGGTGGCGCCGTACGTCGCCGCCCAATGCGCGGGGGCCCTCTTGGCGAGCGCCACCCACTTGATAACCTTCGGCGGCGAGGCGAGCCGGGAAGCACACTTCGGTTCCACGTTTCCTGTCGGGACGACGCCGGCAGGCGCCTTCGCCTTCGAGTTCATCCTTACATTCATCCTGATGTTTGTCATCATGGCGGTTGCTACGGATGCCCGCGTGCCGCGCGGCGTAGGGGGATTGGCCATCGGGGCGGCGGTCTGCATCGACTGCCTGGCTGCCGGGAAGTGCTGCGGGGCGTCGATGAACCCGGCGAGGTCGCTGGCGCCCGCCGTTTTTGCCGGAGGGCCGGCCCTCGGCGCTCTGTGGCTCTACCTTTGCGCCCCCACCCTCGGCGCCGTGGTCGCCGCGCTGACCTACCAGTGGATGCGCGAAAGGCTTGGCAGCGCTACGCCGGATGGTGTATACTCCGGCCGACAGGAACGCACCCACGGAAAGGAAAAGCCATGACCCAACCTCATCTGTATTGCCACGGACTCGTCCTGGCCGCGGCCGCCTCGGCCGCCATCGCATTGGCCGCGGCGGTGATGCACGCCCAGACGGCCCCGGCCCCCGCCATGCCCATCGCGCCCGGGCCCTTCGAGCCCACCTTCGACTCGTTCAAGCAGTACAAGTACCCGGAGTGGTTCCGCGACGCCAAGCTTGGCATGTGGGCGCACTGGGGACCCCAGGCCGTGCCGATGGACGGCGACTGGTACGCCCGCGGCATGTACGAGGAAGGCAACGGCCATTACAAGCACCACCTCGCCAACTACGGGCATCCCTCGGAACATGGCTACAAGGACATCATTCCGCTATGGAAGGCGGAGAAGTGGGACCCCGAGCGCCTGATGGCCCTCTACAAGAAGGCCGGCGCCAAGTATTTCGTCAGCATGGGGTCGCATCACGACAACTTCTACCTGTGGAACTCGAAGCTCCACCG
>JAPLML010000556.1 GCA_026387055.1 Planctomycetota bacterium
CAGTTGCGTTACGCGTCGCAATATCTTGCTGACATATCGTCAAATTTCCTGAATCGGTCGCTCGCTTATGTCATCTGACGGTCTCGTCACCAGATGATCAAGCCCGGCACCCACTCTGGTCCGCATGCACATCAGCACGAACCGCAAGCTTCAGTAGGGTTCCTGGATCAGGAACGCCGTAACTTTCGCCATGTCGTCGATCGACGCATCGACGAACGATGCCCGCAAGCGCCCCCGCTTATCAACCACGAAGATCTGACCGGAGTGGGCAACATTGTAGTTGCCGTCTTTTCCGGCCGGCTCCTGGAAAAACACCGCAGAGAACTGCGCTGCGATCGTCGTCGTCATACTCGGAGCGCCGGTCAGGCCTACAAAGTCCGCTGACAACGGCGCAAGAAACGCCTTCAGTGCCGCCGGCGTATCTCGCTCCCCATCCACGCTGATCATGACGATCTTCGCGGCCCGCAACGCGCCGCCCTGCGCCCCGTGCAGCGCTCTCAACCGCAGCAGGGTCGACGGGCAAACATCCGGACAATGGGTAAAGCCGAAGAGCACGAGCACTGGCTGGCCGCGCAGGCTCGAAAAGCGGCGCTCCTGCCCGTTATGATCGGTCAGCACAAAATCAGCGATCGGCCAAGGCTCGGGATTCACATAGACGCGCTCCAGGGACGGCAGCGTCTCCCGCTGCGTCGCGCCGGCAGCCGTACCGGCGCCCAGGCATGTGAGCGCCGCGATCACGCTCACGATCACGTGCCGGATACGTGCGCTGCCGCTTCGGCCGGAAGGTGCGCGATTCATAGCGGCTCGACTCTCAGTTCGAGTACAAGCGGGTGGCCGGTATGGCCGCATACGTTGTCTGCCCAGGCTTCTTCCAGCGCAATCTCGCTACGGCGGTGCCAGTGTCGTCGTAGTGCTCCATCGTGATCAAGTAGCGCTGATCCTTCGTGAGTGTGATGGTTCCACTCGAGTTGTTGATGGTCGCGTGACTCGTCCAATTGTCGATGACGAGTACGCCATTGATCCACAGGCGCACGCCGTTATCGGACACGGTCTGGAACTGGAACTTGCCGGTGGCGGTCGGCTCCACCTTGCCGCTCCAGCGGACCGAGAACTGGTCGGCATTGACGCCTGGCCCCGGTGAGTTCGTAGTCCGGCCGAAGTTCACCGCCTCTGTCCGTTGCAGCACGGGAGTGCCAGACAGAGTAGTGTTGTTGAAGTACTGGCCGGTGAGCCCAGTACCGGTGTTCGCGGCGCTGGCGGTGGCGGTGGGCGCGGTCGTCTCCTGGTTTCCAATCTGCGCGACGTACGCAGCCAGGTCGCTCAACTCGGTGCCGGTCGCGGTGAAACCTGCGTGTGCCTGGATGGCATTCTCGATCGTGGCTGCCGATCCGTTGTGCAGGTACGGCGCCGTCGCCCAGACGTCGCGCAGCGTTGGAATGTCGATGCCGGTCAGTTGACTGCCAAGGCGGTTGCCACTCTCTGGCGTGAGGGTCCCGATGTTCTGAGGATTGTTGCTGGCGCTGTTCGTGAATGCCGTGCCGCCATGACAGCTAGCGCAATTCTTGGAAATGAAGACCGTACGGCCAGCGGAACCAGCAGTTGTCAGCCCTCCACCGGAGGCGCGGAGTGGGCTTGACGGGAAGGTGTTCAGCGACGCCACATAGGCCGCGAGCGCGTCCAGATCGCTGTTCACGCCGGCCTTCTTGTCCCCAAGCGGCTGGCTGCGAGTGCCTTGGCTGAACTGGGCATTCGTCATCAGGCCGGCGCCGCCTGCCAGGCTGCGAATCTGTCCTTCGAAGTCCTGCACCTCGTCGAAGTTATTGCTCCAGTGCAGGAATCCCTGTGCCCCGGCGCGGCCGCGCATGCGAGTGTTCTTGAGCTATCCCTCGCCGAATCCCGTGAGGTCCCAGACGCGTCCGTCGTGGCCACCGTCGTTGTGGCAGCTGGCACAACTGACGTAGGCGTCGCGCGCGAGGCGTGGGTCCTTCGCGTCGTAAAAGAATTGCTTGCCCTTCAGCACCTGCACGCTGAGCTTCTCGGTGCCGACCGTCGACATCGCGACGACCAGCGGCACGTTGGCGATTCCTTCCGTCAGCAGCGCGGAAACATCGAACACGCTTACCGTCCGGTCCATGAAGTTGCTGACATACAGCGTGCGCCCGTCGACCGATAGAGCAAGGCCCTGCGGCGCACGACCCGTGTTGATGCGGAAGATCTCCCAGCCGCCGTGCGCGTCCACGACCGCGACTTCACGACTGGCCTCCAGGGCGATGAACATGTACACCCCGATTCGGTCATGAATGGCAGCGCTCGCAACACCCGAGTTGTCGTGGTCGATTCGCGCAGCGTAGTCCTCGGAGCCTGACACCAGGTTAAGCCGGGAACTGATGGCACGGACCGTGTTCTCAAAGTTCAAGCCGAGGCCGTCGCGCAACCCTCCGCGCTTGACGTTGTCCTGCTTGGACGGAACCCAGGCAGACCGGCCATCCGGTGAAATGGCAACTGCACCCAGGTAATTCGGAATGCCGCGGCCCTGGATCTCGCCATCGGGCTTGTCGCTGTGGCGCAGGACGATGGTCTGCTGCAGCGTCATCGCCGCCCCGTTGATGACCACGACCTCCGCGCCGACGACATTCCCGCCGACTTCCGTCTGCACGGCTGCCGTACTTTCGCCAGGCAATGGCGGCGTGATGAACCGGGAGACGTACACGAGGCTGCCATCACCCGTCACGGAGATGTGGCGCGGATTCGAGCCGACACCGAGACTGCCGAGCGTTGTGTAGCTACCTGCATCGATCTTGAGGAGCCGTCCTGATCCTTCAAGTACGACATAGATGACGCCACCGGTCGGCGCCGCGGCTATGCCATAAGGTTGTGAGGCGAACGGCAGGTTGATCGTGCGGGCCACCACCAGACTGGCCGGATTGATGACACTGATCGTCGCGCTTTGTCTATTCGTGACCCAGACCTCGCCAGTTGCCGCGATGGCCAAGGCACGGGGCGCACTGCCAACGGCGATTTCGGCAATTCTCGTTTTCGTCGCAGTGTCGAAAACACTGACAGAGTCGTTATCCTGGTTTACGACCCACAATCGGTCGCTCGCCGTGGCGCGATCTTCCACGGCCACATTACTGGAAACGGCCGGCGGATTCGCGGTCAGCGGCAGATGCACGGTCTGAACCATGGTCGACGCCTGGGTAATTCCCCCCGCGTCCACTGCGGTGACCATGACGTAGTAGATCCCGGGTTTGGCAAACGTATGGTTGATCGATGGCGAAGTGGTGTAAGGCGTTTCCGGAGTGCCGTCATCGAAGTCCCACTTGTACAGTGGATTCGTGCCTCCAGTTGACTCGGCCTGCAATGTAAGTGGGGCGCCCGCGAGAGCCGGTGCTGGCGGTGGAAGCGGGTTCAATACGAAGGCGGACGTAGCCTGCGAGACGGTCCACTGGAAACTCGCGCTGTCGCTGTTGACTCCGTCACTGACCGCCACCGTGACATTGAACTTGCCCACCGTCGTGGGCGTTCCGGAAATCCGGCCTGTGCCGACATTGATTCCGATCCCCGATGGGAGCCCGCTCGCCTGATAGCTGAGCGTGTCGCCATTGGGGTCAGTCGCCGAGAGCTGCAGCACGACCTCGGTTCCCACCAGGGCGGTCTGGTTGCCCGGGTTTTCGAGGTTCGGAACAACTGCTGTACTGGGAGTCGCCGTGACATCGACTCGTGCGATTCTGGCGGTCGACGGGGTACCCGACCTGTCGATGACGAACAGCAGGTAGAAACCAGGCGGTGCGTCGCCGGCGCGCATGGGCGCCTGGACTGTCAACCGGTCGCCGGTCTGTTCAAAGGCCAATTCGACAAAGCGTTGCTCGAAGTTGAAGCTGTGAGTGACGGACCCGGTCTTGACCATGACTACCCGACTGATGTCGTCCGTCGCGGCCACGTCTACCAGGAAAGTCTCGCCGACATCGATGGCTGTGGGCGCCGATCGAATGGTTGGCCGGGCCGCCAACCCGCCGCTCGCGTCGTACAGATAGGGTGGATAGTAGATTTCGGCGTTGTCGTTGAACAACGGGCCGGGATTTCCGCCGCCGGCCACCAGCACCGAGGCGTCGGGCAGCAGCAAAGCCGTCGAGTGATAGAGTCTCGCGAGATTGCCATCGGCACCGCGGGTCCACTGACCCGTGCTGGGATCCCAGATCTCTGCGCTGTAATTGACGCCGGTCATTTCGTTCCCGACTTCGCTGCCTCCGGTTGCAAGCACCTTGCCGTCGGCCAAGATCGTGGCGTTTGCCCACTTGCGCCAGGATGACATCGGTTGGGTAGCCGTTACGATCGGCGCGCTACCAGTGATATCAATGACTACGGCTTGATTCGAAAAGCCGCCAAACTGCAATATTCGGCCCGGACGGAACATGGCCGCGCTCGAAGTGATGCCTTTCGTCCCCGTCAACTGGCCGCTGATGGTCACCGCACCCGAGCCGCTCGTGTCGACGTAGTACATCACTCCGTAATGCTCGTAGCCGAACACCCGGCCATCAGGCGCAATGAAATTACGCGGGTAGCTGTAATAAAGAGCGCTGGTGTCTGCACCCGCTAACAGCCGAAAATTGCCCGTTGCGTCCCGTATTTCGGGAAGGTCTTCGCCGCCGGTGCCGCCCTGAATGTAGGTCTCGCCGTTGAGCAGCGTCGTTGGCGTCGCATACCAGCGCGGCCGTTTCATGGCGTTCTTAAGCGTTAAGGTTTCGCTTCCGTAGTCGAATAGGTTGCTATCAATGTTGGGGGTTTGCTCGGAGCCCCCGCCGGTAATGAATACACCAGCGCCTCCCGGCAACACCAGTTGCGCGCTGCAGAAGATATTGTTGCCGGTGTTGTTCGGCAAGGTCAGATGCCCTGCGCCCAGTCCGGCGGACGGATCCCAGACGTCGTAGATGGCGCCACCCTGAGTGCCATACGTCAGCACGCGGCCATCCGGCATCAATACCGCGTGGACGGGAATCATTGGCCACTGCGCGACGGCCGACCAGGCGCCAAGAGTGCTGCTCTCGGCGGCCACAACTGGCTGGGCGAGCAAGGCGAAGACGACGCACATGGGCGCCAGTAATTTTCCGATGCCGTAGGCGAAGTCCATTCGCACCGCACATCCCCCCTCTTGATCGCTATTTGCTCAGTGGCATCACGCAGATCCACCGCGATCTTGACTTGACGATACTCCGTCGCAGCGAATGTTAGTCACCTAGACAACATAATCATGGTACGCACCCGACGCGAGCCGTGATTCGACCGGATTGGTCAGCGACACGCTCCGTGGCATTAACTCGGTAATGTGTTCGAGCATGTTGAGTCCGACAGCATCGAGGTGGACCAGGTGCTGGCTTCAGACCGCCCTTCGAGAAACCCCGGCCCCATTGTAAGGAGCCGGGGTCGAGTGCCAGTCAAGCTGGCTGCTGGATCGTTCCAGCGCTCAAACCGTCAGATCTGACTACTAATACACGTCGGGGCTGCCGTCCTGGAACACGCTGCAGGCCGGGACCTGGGCGGCGGTCACCCGGTCCAGGCGGACCGTTCGGCGCTGCGCCAACTGAAGGAACGTGTCGTCGTCGATCGGCCCCACATCAAACTCAGCACGGATGTTGCACATCCAATACGGCGGGTTCGGGCCGGGCACGTCCGACGAGCAGTCGAGCGTAACCGGGCCGATCGGGAATTCTGACCAATTTGGCACCAGGCGCAGCAGCTGCATGTTGATCCCCATGTGCGCCCCCGGCGAGTCCGGCGACTTAGGAGCATTCGCCAGCTGTCTACCCGTGATGATTGCGCCGTCGATCGTGGTCATGAGACGCATCTGCTGCCCATTGATCTGCGCAGGACACGCACTGTCGCCCTTGCAGTCGAAGTCGACCAACGCGGACGCCTTGCCGACCAGGCTGAAGGCCATCTGCTTCAAATGAGCGAAACTCTTCGCCTCGGCGTCGGTGTTGATTTCTCCTACGCTCGTATAAATGTATCGCAGGACAACCGGCGGACCTCCGTCGACCGACTTTGACTTCGTTGGATAATCATCCATAAAAGCGTAGCAGGTGCCGGTAGCGGATCCGGTCGCAGGCGCCAGGCACACCACGCCAAGCACGGCTGAAACCGCCGTCACTAGTCGTTTACGCAGAACGTTCATTGCTCCCCCTCCTGATATGTATTGATGCGGTCACTCACTCGAGTCGAGCGCAGATGAATATGATCGCGTATATGTCAAATGTACATAACGCTCTTTACATAACACATTTTTTTTGCGCGGGTTGAACTCACCCTGCAGCAGCGGCTGAGCAACGCGACATCCTCGGCCACTGTCGGAATCCACATTAGCTAGTAGTTGCAACTGATTACTTTCAGACGACTTTGCCTTCCACGCACATTGACACGAGCTGCGCACCGCTGATCTCGTTGTCTGCGCTGGTCGCTACTGCCGCTCGCGGATCTCATCGTCGAGGCAATTTAGATGAGATCAGTGGCCCAAAAGCATGACGGCCCCGAGGGGGCCGTTGGTGCTGTCACGATCAAGTTCTGTCGTGAGTCCTACGACCGGAATCAAGTCCCATACACAACAACATTGCCAGGAGCCCCATGAGATCAACAGCGCCCCCTCCTCCCGATTTCTGAGGAGTCGCCTGAGGCGTCACGCTCACGCTGATTACTTGCGACCCTGTCCCACCCGCGCCCGTGCACGTCAACGTGAAGCTGGTCGTGGCAGACAAGGCGCCGGTCGTTGCAGAACCGCTCGTGGCGCGCGCACCGCTCCAGCCACCGCTCGCCGTGCATGCGGTCGCATCGCTGGACGACCAGGTTAGGGTCGAGGCCTCACCCACTGCGATGTTGGCCGGACTCGCTGACAACGACACCGTCGGCGTCGGCGACGGCGGGGCCGTAGCAGTGACCGCAACTGTGCTCGACCCCGTGCCACCTAGGCCCGTGCACGTCAACGTGAAGCTGGTCGTGGCAGACAAGGCACCGGTCGTCGCAGAACCGCTCGTGGCGCGTGCACCGCTCCAGCCATCGCTCGCCGTGCATGCGGTCGCGTTGCTGGATGACCAGGCAAGGGTTGATCCCTCGCCCGCCGCAATACTGGCGGGACTTGCCGACAGCGACACCGTCGGCGTCGGCGAAGGCGGCGGCGGCGGCGGCGGCGGCGGCGCCGTAGCAGTGACCGCAACTGTGCTCGACCCCGTGCCACCTGGGCCCATGCACGTCAAGGTGAAGCTGGTCGTGGCAGACAAGGCACCGGTCGTCGCAGAACCGCTCGTGGCGCGTGCTGACTGTGACCGTGCTCGACGCCGCACCACCGTCGCCCGTGCACGTCAGCGTGAAGCCGGTCGTGACGGCCAGGGCGCCGGTCGTCACGGAACCACTCGTGGCGCGCTGACCACTCCAGCCGCCGCTCGCCGTGCATGACGTCGCATCGCCGGATGTCCACGTCAGGGTTGAGGCCTCGCCCGCCGCGATACTCGCAGGAACTACCGACAGCAACACTGTCGGCGACGACTGGGCCGTAACAGTAACCGTGGCTGTGCTCGACTTCGTGCCACCCTCGCCCGTGCACGTCAACGTGAAGCCGGTCGTGGCCGATAAGGCACCGGTCGTTGCCGAACCGCTCGTGGGACGTGCACCGCTCCAGCCACCGCTCGCCGTGCACGCGGTCGCGTCACTGGATGACCAGGTCAGGGTCGAGGTCTCACCCACCGCGATACTGACCGGATTTGCCGACAGCGACACCGTCGGCGATGGCGAGGCCGGGTCCGGATCCACCAGCGGTGCGGTTCTCTCGCTAGTCAACGAATTCTCCAGAGCCAACTTCATCGTTGCCACGCGTTCCGCATGTTGCGGCTGCTCTATCAAATTCGATTTTTCATATGGGTCCGGAGCCAGATCGTAAAGCCCGACTGGCGACCGCTCATCATTGACGACAAGTTTCCATGACCCACTGCGGTAGGCGAAATGCCTCCCTGCAATACCACCGTCCAGTGCATTGTTTTCTGGCTCATCGGCTTCGTGAACCATTTGATCTCGTGCTGCTGTCGCGTGTCCCATCAAAACAGGAAGGAAACTGACGCTATCGCGGCCCTGATCAGCCGCCAAATGCACCCCAACCAGTTCGGCAAGCGTCGCAAACAGATCCTGGATGCCCACCAACGCACTGATTACCGTGCCGGGTGGATGCGGCGAAGTTCCGAACGCTTGCTGACCCCACTTGATTATCAGGGGCACTCGATGTCCCCCTTCATAAATCGTGCCCTTTTCTCCGCGAAAACCTCCTTCTGCAAAATGCCCCGCACTCTCCTCCGCTGACAATCGCACGGCACCGTTGTCACTCGTAAGGATGACGAGGGTGTCCTGCAAGAGACCGCGCTGCTCCAAGTCCATTAACAGTCGCTCGAGTATCGTGTCGGTCTCGACAAGCATGTCACCCCTGGCGCCAATGACACTTGTTCCAAGTATGTTGCGACCGCCAATTGAGACCGGCGGTTTCCACGGTCCGTGAACACCCTCAGTGTTCAGGAACAAGAAGAAAGGCTTAGGCTCCGCCGTCGATACCTGCGCCTACTGGTGCGCATTGAGAAAGTCGATCGATTTGGCAAGCAGGGTTGGCCCAACTTCTCGGGTTACCCAATCTGGGATCCCGATGCCGTCAGCTAGAACTCGCGTGTCTCCG
>JAPLML010000664.1 GCA_026387055.1 Planctomycetota bacterium
TGCCGCCCAGCCGCAACGAAACCGCGCCCAGGTTGAAGGCCTCGGAAATCGGTCCGGCCAGCAGGAAATTGCCGTACGTCGGCTCGCCGCCTTTGAACGCCTTGACCCAGGAGGCCTGGCGCGAGGCCCGGGCGCTGCCGCGCTCCTGCGACGCCGGCGCCGCCGCGCCTTGGGCGGCCCGGTACTCACGCGACTTTTGCTCGGGAATAATGCGGGGATTTTCGCCGCGGAACCCGCCGAGGATCTTGCCCTTGTCGCCGACGAACATCATGCCCTCGGCCTGCAATTCTCCGTTCTCCGCTTCCACTTCTTCCGGCGTCGGCGGCTTCATCCCGCCGTCATACCAGAACAGGTCGAGCGCCGGCCGGTTCCCCTTGGCCGCAAATTTGAACCGGATGGTGCTGGCGAACGGGAAGGAGTAATCGTTGCGGATCGTGCTGCTCACACCATCGATGATGGTGCAGACGTGACTCGGCGTGGATTCAACCGCGAACGGGGCATCCAGGTCGAACTCCACGAATACCGGCCAAAGACTGTAGTGCCCCATGTCGGCCACCGGCCCGCCGCCGAATTCGTACCAGCCGCGAAACACCGCGTGCGTGTAATGGGGATGATACGGGCGCGGGAGCGACGGCCCGAGCCATAGATCCCAGTCAAAGTCCTTCGGCACCGGAGGCTGATCCGTTGGGATCGTCGCATACTGAGGCCAGACCGGCCGGTTCGACCAGTTGTGCACTTCGCGCAGCGTGCCGACGGCGCCCTCCCTGATCCAATCCGCTATCCTGCGAACCTCGTCGCCGACGCTCGCCGGAAGGAAATGCGTGGCGACTTTCGTCCGGCGGGCGGTTTCGATGACCCCCCGGGCTTCCTGCACCCGATTGGCCAGCGGCTTGTGCATCAAGACATGTTTGCCTTTTTTCATGGCCGCGATCGCCACGGTCGCATGGAGATGATCCGGCGTCATGACTTTGACCGCCCCCACGTCCTTTTCCTTGTCGAGCAACTCGCGGAAATCCGCATACGAAGCGCACCCCTTGAACTTGTCGTCCGCCCGCTTGTCGGCGTAGTACAGATCGACGATCTCCCGGCCGACGTCCCGGCCTCCGGGACAGCCCTTGGCGCCGGCTCTCCACCCAGGCTTTCCCAACGCCGCGGCAATGGCTCTGCGCACGCTGTCTTTCCCCCACTCCACGTAATCGCTGCTGTCTTTGTTGGGGTCGCAGACCGCAACGATCTGGATTTCCGGCGTCGCGAGCATACCCATCAACTCCGACAATCCTTGGGTGCCGCAGCCGATCAAGGCCATGGTGAGTTTCTCGCTGGGCGCGATCTGGTTGGGCCCACCCAGCACGTGTCTGGGAACGACGGCCAAGGCGGCCGTGGAGGCGGCGGCGTATCCCAGGAACTGGCGGCGATTCATGTCAGGTTTCATTGTTCTTCTCCTCGCGATAATGGGGTTGTGATCCTGAATCCATCCTGGGGCCGATGGTCCGTGTGGATTCTACAGCGGCGAGAAGGGGACATTCTAGTTTTTCTTCTACCTTTACGGGAGAGGGTGGCGAAGCCGCGTGAGGGTAATCGCCGCCCGGCCGGACAAGACCGGCCGTGGCACACAGCCTACCCCAGTAGTCCGTCACACTTGTTCGTGTGTGAGTGCAACTGGGTAGCGCGGTGGGCAGTCCTGCCCGCCGCGCTTACCTTACCCACAGTTCCAATTTGACGGACTACCAGCTCCGTCGCATCTCATTCGAGGGGTGCCACTGGTTGCTCGCAACCAGTGCGTCTCGAACGGCACGGCCTGCAAGCAAGCCGTGGCACCCCATCTATTGACTTCTACAACACTACGCCTGAAGCGGGGGCTCCAGAACCGTAAGGTCCAGGACGCCGAGCAGGCCGCCATCGGGGGCAAGGACCGGAGCAACGGCCGGGGGCGCCGCTGCCGGCGCCGACGCCAACTCGATCCCCTGCGCCGGGGCCGTCAGGCCGACCTGAAGGTCGCCGGCTGACAAGACGAACGTCGCCGTCGCCTGGGGCGGCGGGAGCGACACCTCCGGCAACGCAGACGCAATCAGGCCATCGTCGGCCGGGGCCGGCGGCGGGGCAACATCCCCGACCGCCTCGCCTGCCAGCGCGAGGGCCCCGGTCTCGGCCGGCTCGAGCGCCACGGGCTCCGGATCGCCCGCCGCCTGCACATCGCCTGCGGGCGGGGGCGCCTGCGGCACTGCTCTGGCGGCCAACCTGCCCCGCATCGGGAGCGGGTCGAGATAGCGATCCTCCGTGGCGAACATGTTGTAGAGCGTGATGAACGCGTCGAGGTCCGCCCCGGTGACCAGGCCGTCGGGCGGACTGGCGCCGAACCCCGGGCCGCGGAAATCGGCGGTAAGGTCGCCCGCTGCGAACGCGGCGAGGAACGCGGTCAGGTCTTCCTCCGAGACGCGATGGGCCGGTTCCTCCTCGGGGACGGTCACGAAGTCGCCACGCAGACTGCCGACGTAGAACACCGCGTCGCCGCCGGGAATCCTGTTGCCGGTGGGCAGGTCGTCGGTCTCGCTGAAGATGAAGCCTCCGTAGCCTGCGGCTTCGCCGTCCAGCGCGTTGCCGGCGGAGTCACGCACCTCGGCGGCGTTCAGGACGACCTTCACCCACGTGTCGACCACCGAGCCGGGCTCAAAGATCAGGGTCATCGCGGCGGTGCCGGACCCCGTGACGACGAAGGCGGGCTGCACGTCGCCGATCTGCTCCACGCCATCCGGGAAGGTCACCGCCCAGACGGTCACGGCATCGGCGGTGAAGGTCACGTTCTCGCTGAAGCTGACCACGATGGTGTGGACGCCGATGGCGCCGGGCTCGATGTCGCTGACGCTCTGGCCAGGGCGGTTGAACATCACGGCCGTGACGGACGCCGGCCGGTCGGTGACGAAGACGTGGAGGTGGTCGGTCCACTCGATGTCGCTTCCGGCCACCGCCACGTTGAGCGTCACGGTGTAGGCGCCGAGATCGGTGGGTGTGAAGTGGAAGTTCGGCGTGCTCTGGCCGCCGACGCCGGTGTACGCTCCGCCCGCCACCAGCCACTGGTACGTGAAGGTCGGGTTGGGCAGGAAGCGGAAGAGTTCGTCGCCGTGCTTGCCGTCGTCGGC